>JAUHVS010000501.1 GCA_030424955.1 bacterium
ACCACCCGGCCCTCGGCGTCGCGCTTGACCTTCTCGATGTCGACCTTGGCCACGAAGAACTTCATGCCCGACTGCACGTAGGGCGCGAGCGCGGCGTCGGCGCCCTTGGGGATCGCGTACTTGTTCTCGCGCAGCCAGGTGTCGAGGCCGGTGGCCTCGGTCGCGCTCAAGATGACGATGGTGTACTCGCCGACCTCGAACTGGGCCTCGACGGTCACGCCGTGGCTGCCCTTGCCCTTGGCCAGCTTGGGCGGGCCGCTGCCCCGGCGGCGGCTGCCGGTCGCCATGCTCTTCATGGGCGGCTCGGGCGCGCAGGGATCCTTCTCCCAGTACTCCACCAGCCGGGGCGCAGACAGGGCGTCGATCTTGTCGAAGACCCGCGGCGACAGGGTCTTGACCTGGGTCTTCTGCAGCACGACGGGCACCGGGACCACCATCGCGAAGTCCTCGGTGGGGCCCTTGTAGGTGTTCGACATGCTCATGACCGTGCGCGTGCCCTTGCGCATGAGCACCACCTGGCTGGCGTCGTTGTAGAGCTCGGCGTCGGCGCCGCTCACGAAGAAGCCGCAGAAGCCCAGCGCGGTGGCTGGGATCGCGACGAGGGCGAGGGCGGCGGTGAGCCACCCGGCGAAGCGGATGCGAAGCATGATGGTCCCCTCTGATGGCCCGGCCGAGCGGGGGGAGCCCCTCAGCTCCGCGGGCGCCTGCGCCGGTCGGGGCCATCCTGGCAGGCGGCAGGGACCGCGTCGAGTCCCCCGCGCGCGCTGCGGCGCAGGGGCCCGGGGGGCGGCTCGCGCCGACGCTGGCCGATGGCGTAGCGTGGGCCATGCGAAACGCCCTGCTCCTGGTGATCGGTGTCTGGCTCGGGGGCTGCTACCCCGTGCGGTTTGAGGGCGCCAACCCGCCGTTGGTCGACTTTGCACAGCTCGCTGATCCCGCGCGGGCGGAGGGCTGGCTCGACGACCGGGTGCGCTTCTACGCGGTGGTCACGGGCTTCCAGAGCCTGCCGACGCCGTGGTTCCAGGGCCAGCGCATGGTGGGGGCGACGGTGTACCGCGTGCGCATGGACCGCCAGGATCCGCCGCTGCCGGGCCGCTGCGACTTCACGGTGCGATCCGGGGCGGTCAGCGCCCTGGTGCCCCGTGGCCTCGCGCGGCAGTGGGCGGGGCGCTCGCCCGACACCGTGTTCGTGTTCACCGGCCGCGTTGAGCGGCGCGAGCTGGGCGCGCCGGGCTGGTCGCCCACGCCCGTGTGGCTGGCCATCGACGGCATGACCCCCATGGGCACCTGCCAGCGGCCGCACCCCCTGGTGGCGCCGCCGGGGCGTACCCAGGTGCCCTGACCGGGCCGGCTGGCTAGCCGAGCCCCTCGACCCGCCACTTCACCCGCCGGCCGAAGTCGACGCAGCACGCCTGGACGCTCAGATCGATCTGGTCGACGCCCGTGGCGGTGAGGACCACCGTGGGCCCGCGGCCGTGGGTGGGGCACACCAGGGTCTGGACGGCCTGCGCCACCTGGCGGCGGGCGGCCGCTGCGGCGGCGCGCAGATCAGGCGGGGGTGGGCCGGCGGTGTTGAACTCGACGATCAGGCGCATGCATCAGCGAAGCACGGGCGGGGGGCCGCTGGCCAGGGCCAGGCCCGCGCGGTACGGGCCATCGGTGAGGGGGTCGCGGCGGGCGGTGGCCGTGCGCGGCGCCGGGGCGGCCGGCCCGGCGGTGTGCCAGCCGTCGAGGCAGCCGGCGCCGAAGGCGACGCTGGGCGGCGAGAGGGCGGCGCAGCCGGCGAGGGCCACGCCGGCCATCGGCGCGCGGGTGGCGATCCAGCCGAGCTGGCAGAGCAGGCCAAAGCCGAGGGCGACGGCCGCGAACACCGACAGCCCCAGCGCGACGAGCAGCCAGCTCAGCGTGAGCGTCCCAGCGGCGATGACCAGCGGTGGCCCCATGACACCTCCTGCGGTCGGCTCAACCCGCAGCGCGAGCGAGCCATTCATCCGGAGGATGGCGGCGGCTTGGATATATGCAAGGTGTTTTTAAGTGGCGCCCAGAGGGCGTCAGGCGGTCAGGGTGTCCTGGGACATCAGCGCGGGGGGCTGCCACGCCACCTGGGGGGCCTGCCCCTTGGCGGGCGCGGCCGGGCGCCCCAGCAGGTACCCCTGGAACCGCTGGCAGCCCAGCGCGCTCAAGAAGGCGAACTGCTCAGGGGTCTCGATGCCCTCGGCCACCACCTCGAGGTCCAGCTGCACGGCCATGGCGGCGATGGCCGAGACGATGACCTCCGACGAGTGATCCTGGCCGATCCCCGCCACGAAGGAGCGGTCGATCTTGAGCTGGTGCAGGGGGATCTGCTGCAGATAGCGCAGCGACGAGTAGCCCGTGCCGAAGTCATCGAGGCTGATGCGCACGCCGGCCTTGGCCAGCGCATGCATCTCGCGGGCCGCCAGGTCCAGGTCGTCGAGCAGCAAGGACTCGGTGACCTCGATGAGCAGGGGCACGGGCTTTGGGGCCGCGCGCAGCGCGTCCAGCACGAAGGCCGTGAAGCCCGCCGTGCGGAACTCCCGCGCCGAGATGTTGACCCCGATGGCCTCCAGGGACACGCCGGCGGCGTCCAGCTCGACCCAGCGGTCGATGGCTGTGTGGATGACCCACCGCCCGATGGACACGATGATGCTGGAGGCCTCGGCGGCCGGGATGAACTGGGCCGGGGCGAGCAGCCCGCGCTCGGGGTGTTGCCAGCGGATGAGGCACTCGACGCCCTGCAGGGCGCCGGCGGCGTCGGTCTGTACCTGCTCGTAGAGCATGAAGCCGTGCGCGCTGAGGGCCGCCTCGAGCTCGGCCTGCACCCGGGCGCGGTCGTGCACGGCCTGGCCCATGGGCTGCTGGAACAGCGCCAGCTGGCTGTGTCCCTTGCGCTTGGCCGCGAACAGGGCGGTGTCGGCCTGCATGATGAGCTCGGGGGCTGTGACGGGCGCGGTGGGCCCGCCGTGCACGAGGGCGACGCCGGCGCAGGCGGTGATGCGCACCATGCCGCCGCCCAGCAGCACGGGCTGCGCGAGCTCGTCGAGCAGGCGGCGGGTGATGGCGGTCGCCAGCTCGACGGCGTCGGTGCGCCCCGGCAGCGGTAGCCACAGCACGAACTCGTCGCCCCCGAACCGGCAGGCGATGTCGCCGTTGCGCAGGGCGCCCCGCAGGCGCTGGGCCAGGGCCACGATCAGCTCATCGCCCGCCGCGTGGCCGCGGGTGTCGTTGACCAGCTTGAAGTCGTCGAGATCGATGAAGACTAGGGCGGCGGCCCCCTCGTGCGGCTCGCTGAGCAGCTCGGGCAGCAGGTGATCGAGGGCGCTGCGGTTGGCCAGGCCGGTCAGGGCGTCCTCGAAGGTCAGGCGGTCGAGCTGATCGCGGGCCTGCTTCTGGCTGGTGACGTCCGTCAGCAGGGAGACGAAGTGGCTGATCTCGCCGGATCCCCCGCGCACCGCTGTGATGGTCTGTCGGATGTGGACCAGGTGGCCGTCGCGGTGCCGGTTGGTCACCTCGCCCTGCCAGCGGCCCGTGGCGAGCAGATCGGTCCACATCGCCTGGTAGAAGGCAGGGCCGTGCACGCCCGAGGCGAAGAGCCGGGGCGTCTGCCCCACCAGCTCCTCGGCGCTGTAGCCGGTCAGGGTGCACAGGGCGTCGTTGACCCGCACGATGCGCTCCCGGTGGTCGGTCACCACCAGGCCCTCGACCGTGTTGAACGCCACGGCGGCGAGCCGCAGGTCTGTGTCGGCGTGGGTGCGGTAGGTCTCGTCGTGGATCACCGCGATCAGCTGCACGACCTCGCCGTCGCGCCAGGCGAGCGGAGACAGCGTGATGTCGACCTCCTGCCCGCGGTCGCTGGCCAGGGGCGCGGGGCCGCGGTAGCTGACCGCCTGACCCCGCCACGCCTCGCAGAGGGTGCGCAGGAGGTGGTGGTTGTCGTGCTGGGCGTAGGCGTTGGCGCTCCTGAGGTCGGCCTCGGCCCAGCCCAGGATGTGGGGCAGGTGCGTGTTCCAGCGCTGGAGTTGGCCGGTGCGATCGAGGGCGAAGCTGCCGACGTGGTAGCTGCCAAACGTGTCTACCAACTGGATGGGGCCGCTGTGCTCAGGGGGGAGCAGGCTGGAGGGGCAGGCGAGGCAGGCGATCAGCGGGCCGTGGTCGACGGACTCGCCAAAGGGCAGCAGGACCACGCGCCAGGGCGCTGGGGGATCCGGCAGTGGGTGCGTCGCGGGCCGGGTCAGCGGCCGGTCGTGCCACTGGCTGAGCTGGGCCTCGAGCCCGTCGACCAGGGCGTGGGGCCCGTCCGGGGCGAGCCAGCGGCCGTTGTGGGCGACCCACTGGCCGTCGCGGGGGGCGTACACCGCGGCTGCGGTCGGCAGCAGGGCGAGCCGGCGCTCGATGTCATCGCGTGCAATCAGAACGGCTGCCCCCTCGAGCGCGGGCCTGCACTCGGTTTGCAGACACGTGTCTGTCTCTGCCAGCGACCTGCCAGGCTGGCGCCTATGGGAAAACATGACCCTCTGGTGAGGTTTCTGGCAAGCGCAATCACGGACAGCCCAGGCGGCTGGGGGGCGGGCGCGGTGGGGGCGCTGTGGCCCGACGGGGGAGGGTGGCCCGCGGCTGGCGCCCACCCCGGCCGGTGCGTCACCATGCGCGCGAACGCAGGAGGACTGAATGCGCTGGGTGGGCTGGGCCCTGTTGGGCACGTGGCTGGTTGGATGTGAGGCTGAGAACCCGGGCGTGGAGGCGCCCTGCGAGGGCGCCGCCTGTGCGGACGCGCAGGCCCCCGACGGGGCGCGCCCCGACGCAGCCGTGGACGCCACGGTGCCCGGTGACGCGGGGCCGGCCGAGGACACCGGGCCGCAGGTCGACGCGGCCCGGCCCGACCTGGGCCCCGCCGTGGACGGCGCGGTCCCGGACGCGGCGCCCCTGG
>JAUHVS010000502.1 GCA_030424955.1 bacterium
GCTCGCCGAGCACAACCTCACCGTGCAGGTGGGCGACACCGTCAAGGTGGGCGCCGAGACCCTGAAGATCGTCCACGTCACCTCGCAGACCAGCCGCACCAGCCCGCCCAGCAGCCCCTTCGCCATCCGCGCGGGCGCCCCCATCAGCTGGGTCAGCCGCAGCGCGGCCCCCGCCGCGACGGCCACGCCGGCGGCCCCCGCCCCCCGCGCCCCACAGCCGCCCCAGGTGCCCGCCGACGCGGCCCTCTGGACCGGCGTGCCCTCAAGCTGGACCGCCCCGCGCGAGACGCCACGCCGCGCCGCCGCGGCCGCCAAGGCGCCCTCGGTGCAGATCACAGGCACCCTCGGCCTGCGGGGCACGGTCCAGCGCTTCGACGGCGAGCTTGAGGGCCGCGGCAGCCTGTACAGCCGCCTCGACGTGCGCGGCGAGCGGCTCTGGTACGCCCACGACATGCGCGGCATCGCCGACGGCTATGGCGATCCCCGCTTCGCGCCGCCCCTGCTGCAGGTGGACCGCCTGGCGGTGGGCCGCGACGGCGAGCGCTGGCGGGCCCGGGCCGGCCGCGTGCGCCTCGGCCTGCCCCTCGCCTCCGGCGCCCTCGACGGCGCCGCCGTGGGCCTGCCCGCCTTCCAGGTGTTCGCCGGCCTCGCCCCCGATCCGTGGACCCTGACGCCCACCACCGACGCGCCGCAGGTGGGCCTGTCCACCCGCCACAGCTTCGACATCGGCCCCCTGGCCGCCGTGGCCGACGCCACCGCGCTGGTCTCGGGCTGGCAGGGCAGCCTGGACCGGGTCGCCCTCGCGCCCAACCTGAGCCTGTCGACGCAGCGCCTGCGGGTGGTGGCCCGCGCCGAGATCGACGCCTACCCCACCCGCACGGTGGCCGATCGCGGCACCGTGGACGCGTCGCGGCTCTACGCCCTGGCGCGGCTCGTGCTGACCGACTGGCTCGACGGCTCCGTGCGCTACGACCGCTACCGCGCGCCCCACGTGCTGAGCCTGGTACAGGGCGACGCGCCCTACACCACCGAGGCCCGCCAGACCGGGTGGGCCGATCTGCGGCTGCGCGCCGGCGACTACGGCACCCTGCGGGTGTCCGGCGGCGTGCAAGAGGACCCCCGGGGCACCGCCTGGGTGCCCGGCGTGGACTACAGCCTGCCGCTGTCCGCGGGCGTCGAGACCCGGCTGAGCTGGTTCCGGCGCGCCGCGCCCAACGACGCCCTCGACCACCTGCGCGGGCAGGTCGTGCTGCGGCTCGACACCGCCTGGCCCACCGAGATCGACCTGGGCGGTCAGCTGGTCGATCTGCGCTTCTTCGACCGGGCCGAGGACGACGAGACCGAGCTGACCGGGCTGCTGGGGCTGTGGATGGCCACCCCGGCGGGCTTCGATCTGCGCCTCTCGGCCGAGGCCACGGCGGCGCGCATCCCGCGCACCGTCGGCTTCGCCGATCTCCGCTGGCGGTTTGGCCGATGATGACCCTGACCGAGCTGCTGACCTACGCGCTCGCGCCCTTCGCGGTGCTGTTCTTGATCATCGAGTGGCGCCTGCGGCGGCGGGAGCGCGAGAACCGGCGGCTGCTGGAGCAGGCCAGCCGCCTGGGCCTCGACCAGCCCATCTCGCTGCACCCCTCGGTGGATCCCAACCGCTGCATCGGCTCGGGCGCCTGCGTGTCGGCCTGCCCCGAGAAGAACGTGCTGGGGATCATCAACGGCCAGGCCAACCTCATCAACGGCTCGGCCTGCATCGGCCACGGCGCCTGCGCCGCCGCGTGCCCCATCCAGGCGATCTCGCTGGTCTTCGGCACCGCTGAGCGGGGCATCGACATCCCGCGCATCAGCCCGCAGTTCGAGACCAACGTCTCGGGGCTCTACGTCGCGGGCGAGGTGGGCGGCATGGGGCTGATCCGCAACGCCGTCGAGCAGGGCCGGCAGGCGGTCGAGGCCATCGTGGCCTCCCTCGAGGGCGCGGCGCGCGCAGACGACGGCCTGGACCTGATCATCGTCGGCGGCGGCCCCGCCGGCCTCTCGGCGGCCCGGCAGGCCGGCGCGCGGGGCCTGCGCTACCTGGTGTGCGAGCAGGAAGATCCGGGGGGCGCGGTGCTGCACTACCCCCGCGGCAAGATCATCCTGACCCGCCCGGTGGCCTTCCCCGAGATGCCCGTCATCAAGGGGCCGCGGCTCAGCAAAGAGCAGCTGATGGACATCGTCGAGACCGCCGCCGGCCCGCTCAACCTGCGGCGCCGCGCGCCGGTCACCCACGTGCAGCGCGTAGGCGATCACTTCGAGGTCGAGATCGGCGGCGAGGAGACCCTGCGCGCCCAGCGGGTGCTGCTGGCAGTGGGCCGCCGGGGCAGCCCGCGCAAGCTCGGCGTGCCCGGCGAAGAGCTCGGCAAGGTGGTCTACCAGCTCAAGGAGCCCGAGCGGTACGAGGGCCAGCACGTCATGGTCGTCGGCGGGGGCAACTCCGCCGCCGAGGCCGCGCTGATGCTCGCCGACGCCCCCCGCACCACGGTCCAGCTGTCGTACCGCAAGGCCAACTTCAACCGGGTCGCGCCCGAGACCCGCACCCGCCTCGCGGCGGCGGCCGAGGCCGGCCGGGTGGAGCTGCTGCTGAACACCGAGGTGCAGCAGATCACCATCGACACCGTGCACCTCAGCCACCCGGACGGGCCCATCGAGCGCGAGAACACCTCGGTGATCGTGCAGATCGGCGGCACCCTGCCCACCGCCTTCCTGCGCAAGATCGGCATCCTCGTGGACGTGCACCGCGGCGCCCACATCGAGCCGGCGGACGCCCCCGCGTAGCCCGCCGCCGGCCGCTGCCCTTCGGCCCGGACCCGCACAAGCCCCTCGACAAGTGCGCTGAACAGGTGTTCACTTCCGTCCATGCGCCTGCTGCACACCAGCGACTGGCACCTGGGCCACACCCTGCGCGACCAGCCCCGCACCCTCGAGCACGCCCGCTTCCTGGGCTGGCTGCTCACCCGGCTGATCGATCCCGTCGATCCGCCCGACGCCCTGCTGGTGGCCGGCGACGTGTACGACAGCGCCAACCCGCCGGCGTCTGCGCAGGCGATGTTCTACCGCTTCCTGTCGGCGGCGCGCCGGCTGCGGCCTCAGCTCGACATCATCGTCACCGGCGGCAACCACGACTCCGCCGCCCGCCTCGACGCCCCGCAGCCCCTGCTCGACGCCCTCGACGTGCACGTCGTCGGGGGCCTGCCCCGCCACGGCGGACAGCTCGACCCCGCGCGCCTGATCCGCCCGCTGCACGGGCCCACCGGCGCCGTCGCGGCGTGGGTCGTGGCGGTCCCCTTCCTGCGCCCCGCCGATCTCCCGCGGGTGACCGGCGACGGCGATCCGCTCGTCGAGGGCGTGCGGGCCGTCTACGCCCAGGCCCTCGACCTCGCCCGCGCCCGCCGCGCCCCGGGCCAGGCCCTGGTGGCCATGGGGCACTGCTTCATGGGCGGCGGCCGGCTCAGCGAGCGCAGCGAGCGCAAGGTGCTCGGCGGCAACCAGCACGCGCTGCCCCCCGATCTCTTCCCCTCAGACGTCGCCTACGTGGCCCTGGGGCACCTGCACCTCGCCCAGGCCGTGGGCGGCGACGACCGCATCCGCTACTCGGGCAGCCCCCTGCCGCTGTCCCTGGCCGAGGCCCACTACCGCCACCAGGTGCTGCAGGTGACCCTGCGCGGGCCCGATCTCGACGGCGTGCTGCCCCTGTACACCCCCCGGCCGGTGCCCTTCTGGCGGCTGCCCGCCGACGGCCCCCAGCCCCTCGAGGCCGTCGAGGCCGTCCTGCGGGCCCTGCCCGACGCCCCCGCCACCCAGCCCCCGTGGCGCAAGCCCTTCGTCGAGGTGCGGGTGCAGCTCGACGGGCCCACCCCCGACCTGCGCCGCCGGGTCGAGGCCGCCCTGGAGGGCAAGGGCGTGCGCCTGGTGCGCCTCGACGCCCAGCGCAGCGGGGACGGCGCCGCCCTGGCCGACGGCGACGCCACCGCCGATCTCACCCAGCTCACCCCCGAGGCGGTGTTCCGGCGCCGCTGGGCGCGCGAGCACCCGGGCGAGCCGCCCGCCGCCCTGCTCAAGGCCTTCCACCAGCTGCTCGACGGCGTCGCCGCCGAGGAGGACACGCCATGAGGATCCTCGCCCTCCGCGGGGCCAACCTCGCGAGCCTGCGCCGCTTCGACGTCAACCTGGACGCCGGCGCGCTGGCCACCGGGCTCTTCGCCATCACCGGGCCCACCGGCGCCGGCAAGTCCACCCTGCTCGACGCCCTGTGCCTGGCCCTGTACGACCGCACCCCCCGGCTGGGCGAGCGCGCCCAGCACGTGCCCGAGGTGGGCCTGGCCACCGACGAGGCCCGGCTGAAGGCCAACGACGTCCGCGGCATCCTGCGGCGGGGCGCGGCCTCCGGCTACGCCGAGGTCGACTTCGAGGGCGTGGACGGCGTGCCCTACCGCGCCCGCTGGAGCGTGCACCGGGCCCGCAAGCAGGCCGCGGGCAAGGTGCAGACCCAGACCATGACCTTCGTGAGCATCGAGGACGACGTGGTGCTCACCGGCGCCACCAAGACCGAGACCCTGGGGCTCATCCAGGACCGCGTGGGCCTGGACTTCGACCAGTTCCGCCGCTCGGTGCTGCTGGCGCAGGGCCAGTTCGACGCCTTCTTGCGGGCCGACGCCCGCGGCCGCGGCGATCTGCTGGAGCGCATGACGGGCAGCGACCTCTACACCGCCCTGTCCCGCGGGGCCCACGCCCGCAAGCGCGACGCGGCGGGCGCCCTGGCCACGCTCACCGACCGCCTCGACCGCGGCCGCCCCCTGGACGCCGCCGGCCGCGCCGCCCTCACCGCCGAGGCCGCCGCCGTGCACACCTGGCTGAGCGCCGTGAGCGCGCGCCAGGCCGCCCTCGCCGAGGGCCAGCGCTGGCAGGCCCAG
>JAUHVS010000503.1 GCA_030424955.1 bacterium
TCGAGGCCGAAGTGCCCCGCGGCGTCGGTGGCCATGATGCCCGGGCCCCCGGCGTTGGTGAGGATCGCCACCCGCTTGCCCTCGGGCAGCGGCTGGGTGCAGAAGCCGCGCCCCAGATCGAAGAGCTCGGCCACCGTGTCGCAGCGGATGACCCCGCAGGAGCGGAACAGCGCGCTGGCGGCCTGATCGCCGCCGGCCAGCGAGCCGGTGTGGCTGCTGGCGGCCAGGGCGCCCTGCCGGGACCGGCCCGACTTCACCGCCAGGATGGGCTTGCCCCGCTCGTGGGTGACCTCGCGGGCGACGCGGGCGAAGGTGCGCGGGTTCCCGAAGCTCTCGAGGTACAGCAGGATCACCCGGGTCAGCGGATCGTCGGCCCAGAAGGACAGCAGATCGTTGCCCGACACGTCGGCCTTGTTGCCCAGCGACACGAACTGGCTCAGGCCCAGGCGCACGGCCTTCGCCGTGGCCAGCACGATCTCGCCCAAGGCCCCGGACTGGCTGGCAAAAGCGGCGTTGCCCGCCAGCGGCAGCGTGCTGCCGAAGGAGGCGTCGAGGCGCACCTTGGGGTCGCTGTTGATGATGCCCATGCAGTTGGGCCCCACCATGCGCATGCCGTGGGCGCGCACCACGTCCAGCACCGCCTGCTCCAGGGCCTGGCCGGCGCCGCCCACCTCTTTGAAGCCGGCGGTGATCACCACCAGGGACTTCACGCCCTTGGCCGCGCAGGCCTCCACCACGCCGAGCACCTGGGCGGACGGCACGATGATGACCGCCAGGTCCACCGCCTCGGGCAGCGCGGCCACCGAGGGCCACGCCGGCATCGACAGCACGTGGCTGGAGCGCGGGTGCACGGTGTAGACGGGGCCGTCGAAGCCGAAGGCCACCAGGTTGCGCAGCAGCTCCCGGCCCAGGGTGCCCTCCCGGCGGCTGGCGCCGATGACGGCGACGGAGCGGGGACGCAGCAGGGGCTCAAGGGACATGGGACACCTCCACAAACGGCGGGCCATCCTGGCCCCGACGCGCACAGGGGTCAATGCGCGCCGGGCTGGCCTCGCGCGGCCCTATCGGCCGGGGGGGTGTGCGCCGTGAGGGGCGGGTGGGGGCGGCGGGCGAGCGGCTCAGCCGGGCTCACCCGCTGATCCCTCAGCGGCCTCGGGCCCCGCCCACAGCACGGCCTGATCGCGGCCCGCGCGCTTGGCGGCGAACACCGCGCTGTCGGCCGCGCGGAACACGCCGTCGGCGTCCAGGGCCACCGGCGGGGCCACGGCGATGCCGACGCTCACCGTGAGGGCGATGGGGCCGGCGCTGCTGAGCACTGGCTGGGCCCGCACCACCGCGAGCAGGTCGTCGGCCAGCCGCCGCGCCCCGGTGGCGTCCGTGTCGGGCAGCAGCACACAGAACTCCTCGCCGCCCCAGCGCACGAGCACGTCCGACACCCGCACCCGGCCCGCCAGCCGCGCCGCCACCGCCACCAGCACCTCGTCGCCGACGCTGTGGCCCCAGGTGTCGTTGATGGCCTTGAAGTGGTCGAGATCCAGCATCAGCAGCGAGAGGGGCCGCGGCACCCGGATCGCCGTCTGCACCGCCCAGGTGAGCTTCTCCTCGAGCACGCGGCGGTTGCCGATGCCCGTCAGCGCGTCCTCCCGCAGGGTGCGCTCCAGCTCAGCGCGCAGCCGGCGCTGGGCCTGCAGGGCCGCTTGGAGGGCCGCGCGCTGGGCCTCCAGCTCCACGCTGCGGGCCCGGTCGTCCTGGGCGCGCTTGAAGGCCGCCAGGGCCTCGCTCGCCCCCCGGCTGCGGGCCTCGGCCTTGGCGATGCGGGTGTCGGCGTCGCTGCGCAGCCGGCCCACACAGTCCTGGAGCGCCGCGACCGCGCCCGGGGCGTCGCCCAGCGCCATCAGGCAGCCCGCGCGCTGCTCCTGCGCCTGGGCCACCAGCCACGACAGCCCGCCCTCTTGCGCCACCAGCAGCCCCACGGCGCAGCGCTCGAGGGCCGCCTCGTACCGCCGGGCCTCGCTCAGGTAGCCCGCCTCGAGCAGCGCCTGGCGCACCACCTGGTACGGCTGATCCAAGGCCTGCAGCGCGCCCTCGCTGGCGGCATAGGCGGCCCGCCCGGCGGCCAGGTCGCCGCGGGCGTAGTGCACCGCGCCCAGCCCCGCCTGCGCGAGGGCGTGCACGTAGCGCCAGCCGCTGGCCTCGGCCAAGGGCAGGGCCTCGGCGTAGCAGCGCGCCGCCTCGTCGACCTCGCCCAGCTCGATGAGCGCTCCGCCCAGGTTGCACAGGCCGTGGGCGAGCCCTTGGGGATCCTCGATGCGCCGGCTGATGGCCAGCGCGGCCCGGGTGTGCCGGGCGTAGGCCTCGGCCTCGTTGGCCTGCGCGTGCACGATGCCCAGGTTGGTGAGGGCCGTGACCTCCAGCAGCGTCATGCCCAGCCGGTGACTGAGGGCGGCGGCCTCGCTCAAGCACGCGAGGCCCAGCACCCCGTCGCCCGCCACCGCGTGGGCGCGCCCGCGCTCGGCCTGCGCCCAGGCCAGGAGGGGCTCCACCGCCCGCCGCCGGGCCTCCGCCGCGGCCGCGTCCAGCAGGGCGCAGGCCTCCACCAGCGCGTTGCTGCGCGACGCCGCCGCCCCCGCCATGACGCGCACGATCAGGCGGGCCTGGTCGCTCGGCGGCAGCGCCTCGATGCGCGCCCGGCTCCCCGGCGGATCCGCGACGACGAGCTGCATGTGTGCCGCGAGCTGAGCCATCGCGAGGGCGCACGGCTCCGCCCCGACCGCCTGATCGAGGGCCCGGAGCGACACGGAGAGCCGTGGGTGCGTGCCCGCCAGCCCGTCTGCCGCGCGGCGCCACCCGCCCGGCAGCGCCCACCCGATCGCGTCCACCTGCCGTGCCCCGTCGCCGCTCATCGCCCGCCTGACCGTCCGGTGTGTCATATCACAGCGGCAGCGTAACACCCCTGCCCGGCCGCCGTGGCCCTTTGGCCTGCGGCTGTAAGGGTTTCTACGGACCTGAGCGCCACAGCGCCGCCGCCCTACCGGATGATCTGCATGGTCCCGCGGGTGACGCCGAACTGCTCGTGCACCCGCAGCCGCGCCGCCAGGGCGGTGGCGTCCAGGTCGCCCGCCAGCAGGGCCTGGTAGCCCACCAGCACCCGCAGGGCCTCCTCGGTGGTCTCGCGCACGAACTCCACGCGGAAGCGCCGCACGCCCTGGGCGAGGAGCTGCGGCATGAGGCTCGCGGCGCTCTGCGCCGCCGCGTTGTAGACCGTGTTGCGGCACGCGGGATCGACCACCACGGGGTGCTCGTGGCCCTTGTGGTCCTTCAGCCGGATCTCGTGGCGCTCGCAGGGGTGGCCGCAGGTGCGGATGTCGCGGCCGTCGCTCAGCAGGTGGGCGTAGACGCAGTGCTCGGTGTGGAAGGTGGGGATGTGGTGGTGCACCGCCACGGTCACCCGGGCGGGATCGACCTGCCGCAGCAGCTCGAAGAGCTGGGTGGCGTCGAGGTCGTGGGACACCGTCCAGGTGTCGAGCCCCAGCCCCAGCAGGTGCTGGGCCGTGAGGCTGTTGGTGACGTTCAGCGAGAAGTCGCCGTGCAGGGCGGGCCGCTGGGCCTCGGGGTGCTCCAGGAAGTGCATCAGCGCGCCCCAGTGGCGCACCAGCACGCCGTCGGGGCCCAGGTTGCCGATGCGCCGGTCGAAGCCCTCTTCGCCGGGCTTCTGCACCCGCGGGGTGGCCACGTGCACCGTCAGGCCCGCCTGGCGGGCGCGATCCACGGCGCGGGCCAGCCCGGCGCGCTCCATCCAGTCGAGCTCCACCTGGTCGCAGCCCGCCGCGATCACCGCCGCCAGGTGGGCCTCGGTGCGGCACAGGGGGATCAGCTGGGCGGGGCCGGGGATCGCCGCGGTGGACGGGGCCGGCCCCCGCAGGCGGGCCACCACGGGCTCGGGGGACACCGCCCGGGGCGTGCCCTGCTCCACCTGGGGCAGCAGCGCCGCCAGCACCTCGCGCCGCAGGGCCTTGAGCGCCGACACCGGCAGGTGCGCGCCGCCCACCAGGCCGTCGCGCTCGACCCCCAGCAGGTCGAAGGGCGTGTTGCCCACGCCCCCCAGCTTGGCCCGCAGCAGCGCCGTCGTCAGGCCCTCGCCCGCGGCCTGGGTGAGCGGCATGGGGCTCTCGGCCCGGGCGACCGCCCCCCCGGCGCGAGCCTCGACCCGCAGCGGCTCGCCGACGCGGCCCGCCACCAGCAGCCGCAGGGGCACCCGCCCCGTGATGGGCGCAGCCATCAGCTTGCGGGCCCTGCGCTCCACCGCCGGATCGCCGGTGAGCCACACCCGGTCGCCCACGCGCACGTCGCTCAGGCGGGGGCCCGGCGTGCCGAAGGTCAGCCGCCAGCGGCCCCGCGACCGCGCCTCGACGGCGAAGATCGGGCCGCCCTGCTCATCGTCCTGGGGGCGCCCCTGGTCGAACACCACGCCCATGCCCGGCCGCGGCGTGGGCGGGGCGATGGCGGCGCCGGTGTTGTCGGTGGGCGAGCCGCCGAGCAGCGGCAGCGACACCTCGCGGGCCCCCACCACCTCGCCCCGCTTCGCGCCCAGGGCGAGGCCGCCGGTGCGCGCGCGCCCCTCGGCGTCGGGCACCACCTCGACGGTGTGGCCGCTGACGTCCGCCACGCGGCCCAGGAACAGGCCGCGGTGCTTGGGGAAGCGCCCCTCGACCAGGTGCTGGTGATCGGCGCCGCCCAGGAAGCCGTCGGAGAAGCCGCGGGAGTACACCGCCGCCATGTCCCGCAGATCCGCCGACACCTGGGCCTCATCGGCGCCCGTGGGGCCCCCGTCGCGGGCCACGGCGTCCACCCAGCGCCGCCACGCCTCGACGGCGCTCACGACGTAGGCGGGGCCCTTGTAGCGCCCCTCGATCTTCAGGGTGTGCACGCCGATCTCGGCGAGG
>JAUHVS010000504.1 GCA_030424955.1 bacterium
GACCAGTGGCGCCACGACCAGGCCCACGGCGACGGCAAGCCGCCGGCGGATCCGCCCAAGCGCGACCTGGTGCTCGACACCCTCACCGACGTGCTGGCCGGGCGCAGCCTGGTGCACATCCACTGCTACCGCGCCGACGAGATGCTGCAGCAGCTCAAGCTGGCGGCGGAGTTCGGCTACAAGGTCCGGTCCTTCCACCACGCCGTCGAGGCCTACAAGATCCGCGACGTGCTCGCCCGGGAGGGCGTGAGCGTCAGCACCTGGGCCGACTGGTGGGGCTTCAAGCTCGAGGCCTGGGACGCCATCGAGCAGACCCTGGCCCTGCTGGCCGAGGCCGGCGTGCGGGGCATCCTGCACACCGACAGCGCCGAGGGCATCCAGCGCATGAACCAGGAGGCCGCCAAGGCCTGGTACGCCGGGCAGCACGCGGGGGTGGCGGTGCCCGAGCACGTGGCCCTGGGCTGGATCACCGCGCAGCCGGCCTGGGCGCTCGGGATCCTGAACAAGACCGGCACGTTGGAGGTGGGGAAGATGGCCGACGTGGTGCTGTGGGACGCCCACCCGTTCAGCGTCTACGCGAGCGCCCAGCAGGTCTACATCGACGGGCACCTGCGCCACGACCGCGCCCACCCCGGCGAGGCCTGGAGCGACTTCGAGGTCACCGGCGTGGCCGCCCCTGCGGGGACGCCATGATCCCCGGGCTCGCGGTGGCGTTGGTGCTGGTGGGCGGCACGGTGTTCCCCGGCGACGGGCCGCCCGTCGAGGGGGCGACGGTGGTGATCCAGGGCGATCGCATCGTGGCGGTCGGCCCTGACGTGCCGGCGCCGGCGGGCGCCGAGGTGCTCGACGTGACCGGGCGCATCGTCACGGCCGGCTTCGTGGATCCCTGGACGGGGCTGGGCGTGGCCGAGGTGGACGGCGTCGCGGCCTCGGTGGATCGCGACGCCGGCGGCGACGATCCGGTACGCGCCGCCTACCAGGTGGCCGACGCCTTCGATCCCTTCAGCGAGGTCATCCCCGAGCAGCGCCGGCACGGCATCACCGCCGTGGGCGTGGCCCCCGAGGGCGGGCTGGTGGCGGGGCAGGTGGGCGCCTTCTCGCTGCGCACCGACGCGCCGCCCCGCCGGGCGTCGGCGGGGCTGGTGGTGCGGCTGGGGGGCCAGGCCGAGGGCAGCCGGGCGGCGCGGCTGGCGCACCTGCGCGGGCTGCTCGACGACGCCCGCCTGTACCAGCGCGATCCCAGCGCCTACGCGCCCCACCGCTTCGGCCGGCCCCGGGTCGACCGCCACGACCTGGCGGCCCTCGCCCAGGTGGCGGCGGGCACGCTGCCGCTGTTCGTCGAGGTGCACCGCCGCGCCGACATCCGCGCGGTGCTCGCCCTGGCCCAGGCCGAGGGGGTGCGGCTGGTGCTGGTGGGCGCCAGCGAGGCCTGGGCCGAGGCCCCGGCGCTGGCGGCGGCGGGGGTCCCGGTCATTCTCGACCCGGTCGCCAACCTGCCGGCGGATCTCGACCAGCGCGGCGCCCGCGCCGACGCGGCGGCGATCCTCCACGGGGCGGGGGTGGCGGTGTCGCTCTCGACCTTCTCGACCCACCAGGCCCGCAAGCTGCGCCAGTGGGCGGGCAACGCCGTGCGCGCGGGCCTGCCGCCCGCGGCGGCGCTGGCGGCGGTGACCCTGCACCCGGCGTGGGCCCTGGGCCTGATGGATCAGGGCCGCGTGGCGGCGGGCGCCCGGGCGGACCTCGTGGTGTGGCAGGGCGATCCCTTCGAGCTGTCGAGCCGCGCGGAGCACGTGATCATCGACGGCGAGCGACAGCCGCTCAAGAGCCGCCAGCAGGCGCTGTTCGAGCGCTACCGGGTGCTCGAGGCGCGGCCGTAGCCGGCGCGCACAGGCTCAGGCGGGCGCCCTCGGGGGCGCGGCCGACGGCCGCAGCGGCCCCCATGACGCGCTGCGCCGTCCGGCCGGGGTCGTCGGCGTGACGGTCGCACACTTTTCTGGTAAGAACGGCGCGTCCTTTTGGCTCGTGAACCCTCTAAGGGGTCAAGGATCGAGCCCAATGTACCGATAGCGGTTTTCGCGTCCCCGTCGCGTCCACGCGGCCGAGGGTCAGTGAGTCAATTGATCGAGGAAGGAGATCAGGCGCATGAGCGGTGAATTCGTGCCAGGTCTGGCCGGTGTGGTCGCAGCGAAGTCGGCCATCGGCTGGATTGACGGGAAGCAGGGCGTGTTGCGCTACCGTGGCATTGCCATCGAGGCGCTCGCAGAGCACAGCACGTTCGAGGAGGTGGCCTTCCTCCTTCTCTTCGGCAAGCTGCCCAACGCAGACGAGCTCGCCAGCTTCGACGCCGACCTGAAGGCCGAGCGCGCCCTGGACGCCAGCATCGTCAACATCTTGCGGGCGCTGCCGAAGGCGACGCACCCGATGGTGGCGCTGCAGACCGCCGTGGCCGCGATGGCCGGCGTGTCCGGGCACCTCGACGTGTCGGATCAGGCCAAGAACGTCGTCGCGTCCAAGGCGCTGATCGCGTCGATCCCCACGGTGATCGCGTACTTCGACCGCATCCGGAAGGGCCTCGACGTGGTCGAGCCCGACGGGGCGCTCACCCACGCGGGCAACTTCATCTACATGATCACCGGCGAGCGCCCCGACGCGCAGATGACCCGGCTCATGGACGTGTGCCTGATCCTGCACGCGGAGCACGGCTTCAACGCCAGCACCTTCACCGGCCGGGTGGTGGGCGCGACCCTCGCCAACCCGTACGCCACCATCGCGGGGGCCATCGGCTCGCTGTCGGGCCCGCTGCACGGCGGCGCCAACGAGCGCGTGCTGAACATGCTGGCCGAGATCCCCAACGCCGACGCCGTGCCCGAGTGGCTCGACGCCGCCTTCGCTGCGAAGCGCAAGGTGATGGGCCTGGGCCACCGCGTCTACAAGGTGAAGGATCCGCGCTCGACGATCCTGCAGGCGATGGCCGCCGACATGTTCAAGTCGAAGGGCTCGACCCCGCTGTACGACATCGCGCACCGGCTCGAGGTCGAGGCGGAGCCCCGCGTGGGCGCCAAGGGCATCTACCCGAACGTCGACTTCTACAGCGGCCTCGTCTACCAGAAGATGGGCATCGAGACCGACCTGTTCACCCCCATCTTCGCCGTGGCGCGGGTGTCGGGCTGGGCGGCGCACTGGCTGGAGCAGCTGAGCGACAACCGCATCTACCGCCCCACCCAGATGTACGTCGGCGAGCTGGACGCGCCCTACGTCCCCATGGCCGAGCGCTGAGGCCCCGGGGGGCGGCGGCAGACGGCCGCGACGGCCCCCCGCTCAGCCCGCCCCTCAGCCGCTGGCGGCCCGTCGCTGCCGCGGCCTGACCCCCCCACACCGCCCTGCACTGACCGCTGCGCGCGGCCCACGTCGGGCTTTCGCGCCCCGTGAGCGCCGGCGGCGTGGCCCGTTCTTTTGCTGGCCCGCCACATGGGGTACACAGGACGGGTCGGGTGGGCGCCACGCAGCGCCCACGCCAGCCTCACCCGTCGTCGGGAGGATGTCGCCAGTGGACCGCTTCGAGTTCTTCGTCAAGCTGCCGCGCAACGAGCCGGGCGACGCCACGTTCACTTCGGCGTACCTCACCAAGGTGCCCATCAAGGCGGACGACCGCGTGCTCGATCTGGGCACCGGCAGCGGGGCCCGCGCCACCTGGATCGCCCGCAGCCGCGGGTGCCGGGTGGTGGCCGTCGATCGCGATCCGCGCTACCTCGTGCCCGCACGGCGCATGGCCCGCGAGGGCGGCGCCGGCCACCTGGTGGTGCCGCTGTGCGCCCGCTACGACAAGCTGCCCTTCGTGGAGCACAGCTTCCAGGTGGTGCTCGCCGAGGGCGCGGCCATGCGCATGGGCCTGAAGAACGCGCTGGCGCTGTGGCGCCACCTGGTGCCCCCCCAGGGCTTCATCTGCCTGACCTACCCCGGCGTGGTGAACAAGAGCGCCCCGAGCGAGGTGCGCGCGCCCCTCGAGGCCCGCATGATCGAGCCCCTCGGCGCGCTGCCCGAGTACATCGAGACCATCAACGCCTCGGGCTACGAGCTGGTGCACCAGGTGCCCCTGCACCCCGACCTGTGGGAGAAGTTCTACAGCGAGAACGTGCGCCACGCCTGGGGGCTGCTGGCCTCGGGCGAGGTCACCGAGGACGATCCGGCGGTGCGGGACGTGCTGTCGGAGAGCCGGTGGTACCGCCGCTGCGGCCGCGGGCGGGTGTTCCTGCAGGCCCTGGTGTGTCGCCGGGTCCGGTAGCCGCCGGCCTCTTCCCCGAGCACCTCTCCACCGGCGTTGCCGCGTCCTCGGCGACGCCCGGCGTCCCCGCCGGCGCGGCGCCTAGGCGTCGACGCCCCGCCCCGCCCCGGCTCGGTCCGCGACCGTCGGCCGCCTGCGGAGCGGCACCCCCAGCCACCAGCCCGGCAAAGTACGCCTGGACAAATGGCTGTGGGCCGCGCGCTTTTTCAAAACGCGCAGCCTCGCCAAGGCCGCGATTGACGGTGGCAAAGTGCACCTGGAACGGCAGCGAGTCAAGGTGTCAAAGGAGATCGCCGTCGGCGATACCCTGCAAATCCGCCAGGGCTGGGATGAAAAGGTGGTAACCGTGCTACAGCTCAGCGACCAGCGCCGCAGCGCCGCCGAGGCGCAACTGCTGTACCGGGAAACCGCCGACAGCGTGGCCAGGCGCGAAGAAGCGGCACTGGCGCGCAAGGCGGCCGGTGGCATGATAGACCGCCCGGCCCAGCGGCCCAACAAGCAGCAGCGTCGCCAGATCCACCGTTTCAAGAATTCCCGGGATTAAGTTGGCGCCTGCTGCAGCCAGCGACCCAGCCGTGCCCGAGGCAGCCGCGCCAGACCCGGTCATACGACCAAATCTCAATCACTACTTTTCAGCCAAGATGCGCTAGAATCGCTCTC
>JAUHVS010000505.1 GCA_030424955.1 bacterium
CAGCCAGGCCCTCGCCGACGCCCCCGCGCCCGAGGCGCCCGGGCCCTGCGGCGCCTGCGCGCAAGCCCTGGACGCCGATCCGTGGCGCTGCCCGGGCTGTGGGGCGCCGCAGCACCGGGGCTGCCGCGAGGTCACCGAAGGCTGCGTGCGGGCGGCCTGTGGGGGGGCCCCGGACGCGCCGCCCGCCGGCTGATCTGCGTCACCCTGGCGCACCGGGCGCGGGTGGCGTCTGCGGTGACCCCCCCGAGTCCACCGAGGCCGCGCCCACCGCCGATGGGAGGGGTGAGCAGCCCGGAGGGCCTTATGAATCGCCACACAACACCTCGTCCTTCCCGGCTTCGGACGCTGGCCCTGGCGGCCCTGGCCGCCGTCGCCCTGGGCGCGAGCCTGGGCTGCGATCCGGCCGAGACCTTCGGCGTCGACGACGTCACCCGGCTGACCATCGAGGCCCAGGTGCCGGTGCTGGTGCACCTGCCGAGCGAGGCCCTGCCGGCGTCGCCGGTCGCCCTGGACCTGCCGGTTGTGGCCCCGCTGCAGGTGGACGTGCTCGGCGCCCTGCGCGAGGCGGGGGCGAACGCCGAGGCGGATCTCATCAAGCAGTACCGGCAGAAGGCGGAGCGCATCGAGGTGGTGGGCCTTGAGTACGAGGTGCAGGAGCCCAACGGCCTGCCCTACGACGTGGAGGCCATCGAGCTGCTGGTGGGGCCGTACACCCTCGCCCCCGATCCGCAGGCGGCGTTCCCCGTGGGCGTGACCTTGCCCGTGCCTGCCGGGCGCGCCATCGCCACGCGGGACGTCATCTACGCGGCCGACGGCCTGCGGGCGGTCGAGGTGATGATGCAGCCCCTGGCGTTCACGCTCTACAGCCGCACCGTGGTGCACGTGCCGGCCGACGCCCCGGTGGCGCCCAACCAGCTCACCATCCGCCTCAACATGAAGCTGCGGGTGCACGTGGACCTGGCGCGCTGAGCCGCGACCTCGGCCAGCGGGCCCCGCCCGTTCGCCACCGGCGTTGATCCACGCCGCCCGCCCGGCCATCATCCGCGCCATGTTGAGACCCGGCCCACTCCTGCCCGCGCTGCTGTTCGTCGCGACCCTCGCGGGCTGCGCCGAGGACCCCGGCCGCGGGGCGGTGCGGGGCAGCCTGTTCGTCCCCGCGTGTGGCGTGACCTCCAGCCTCGACCTGACCTGCCCCGACGCGGCGGCCTGCGACGCTTTCTCCCTCGTGGCGGACTTCTTCGCCGTCGAGACCTTCGGGCGGCGCGCGGTCATCCGGCTGCAGGCCGGCGGGCGGCCGTTGGGTCAGTCCGACGGCTTCATCGTCGACATCGCCGACACCGACAGGCTGGTCCTGGGGCAGCCCGTGGCGGTCGGGCCCGACGGCCCGGTGCGGGCCGCCCTGTCGCTGTTCGACCGCTGCCCGGAGAGCCCGCAGAGCTTCCTGATCGTGGGCGAGATCACCTTTGACGCGTTCGGGACCGGCGCAGGGGATCGGGTGGCCGCCGCCTTCACCGGGCTGCAGGTCTTCGATGGGCGCGGGCCGGCGGACGCGCCGCTCGGGGTGCTCCGGGGCGACTTCGACTTCCGCGTCCTGAAGGGCTCAACTCGGCAGCGCTATGTGGACGACTGAACGCGGCGCCTCGCTGCAGGTGACCATCGAGCGGGCGGGCCTGGGCGGCGACGGCGTGGGGCACGCGCCGGACGGCCGGGTGGTGTTCGTGCGCGGCGCGGTGCCGGGCGACACGGTCACCCTGCAGGTGCAAGAGGTGAAGGCCCGCCACCTGCGGGGCCGCGTCACCGCCATCGACACCCCCAGCGCCGACCGGGTCACCCCCTTCTGCGGCCTGACCGCCGCCTGTGGCGGCTGCCCCTGGCAGGCCTGGGCGCCGGCGGCGCAGCGGGCGGGCCTCCAGGCCCACGTGCAGTACCTGGTGCAGCGGGCCGTGGGCCCCGAGGGCCCGGCGGTGGAGCCCACGATCGCGGTGGCCCCCACGCGCGGCTGGCGGAGCACCACCCGCGTGCACTGGGCCGACGGCCGCCTGGGCTTCCGCCCGCCGAGCGCCCGGGGGGTGCTGGACGTGCCCATGTGCCCCGTGCTGGCGCCCATGGTCGACACGCTCTACCAGGCCGTGCGCGCCCGGCTGCTGCCCCGCCTGACAGGCGCGGGCACGCTGCGCATCACCGCCGACGCCACCGGCGGCACGCTGGCGCTGAGCCCCGAGCAGCTGGGGCGTGGGCTGATCGACGAGGTCGAGCGCTTCGTGCGCCAGGTGCCTGAGTGTCGGGGGGCCATCATCCGGCCGCCCCACGGGCGTCCCCTCACCATCGGGCGCGCCGTCAACGCGCTGGGGCCCGCCCGCACCGACCACCCCGCGGACGGCTTCGTGCAGGCCCACCAGCCGGGGGCGGCGCGGCTGGTGGCCGACGTGGTCGAGCGCCTGCGGGGGATCACCGGCCGGGTGCTGGAGCTCTACGCGGGCTCGGGCAGCTTCACCTTCGCCCTGGCCGAGGCGGGGATCTCGGTCACGGCCGTCGAGAAGCAGGGGAGCGCGGCCCGGGCGCTGGCCGACGTGGCGCGCAGCCGCGGGCTGGCGCGGCGGGTCGAGGCGGTGCGGGGGGACGCCGCGGCGCTCCCGCCGGGGGCCTTTGCCGCCGCGCTGATCGATCCCCCCCGCGCGGGCGCCAAAGAGGCGCTGGCCGGCCTGCACGCCACGTCGATCCAGCGGCTGATCTACGTCAGCTGCGATCCCGCCACCTTCGCGCGGGACGCCGGCTGGCTGGTGCGGCAGGGCTGGCGCGTCGTGGGGGTCACCCCCTATGACCTGTTCCCGCACACGGGCCACGTCGAGCTGGTGGCGGAGTTCCGCCGCGACGACTGATGCCGTCGGCCGCATGGGCAGATCCACCCCCTGTCGGCACGCGCCGAATCGGTGCACACTCCGGCGGTCTGCTGGGAGACCTGCGTGCTTCGACTTGTGCTGCGTGCGAACCGGTGGCGCCTGCTGGTGGGTGGGCTGGCCGTGATCGCCGCGGCCATCGCGCTCCCCAGCGACACCGCGCCCCGGCTGTGGCTGGCCGCCGCGCTCCTCGCCCTCAGTCCGTGGCTGGTGCTCGGCCGCGAAGCGGGCCGACGGCGGGCGGGCTGGGCTCGCGCCGCCGCCATGAGCGCGCGGGGCGGTCAGCTGGCAGCCCTCGAGCTGTTGCCGCCCGCGCTGGTCGTGGGGGCCGGCGCCGCCGTGGGGGGCGCGGGCGATCCGAAGGTCAGCTTGACGCTTGCGGCCTGGGGCTGGGCCGCCCTGGCGCTGACCGACGGGCTCGATCGGCGCCGGGGGGAGGGCGGGGCCGCCTGGCTCGGCTGGCTGAGCCTGAGCCTGGCGGTGTGGACGGCGCCGCTGTGGCTGGCGCCCTGGTTCGGCCGCACCGAGTGGGCGCCGTCCCTCGCCAGCGGCGCCGTGGGTTACCACCCGGCGGGGGCCGCGCTGGCGGCGGCCGGGCTGCCCACGCTGCAGGACCCCGTGTTCTATGAATGGACCCTGAGCGGGGTCGTTGAGGCCCTGCCCACGCCGTGGCTCCACGGCGCGTTGTTCTGGCTGACCCTGGCGCTGCTTGGGACCACTTTCACCGTGCGGTGCGCGACCCGCACCCACCCCCGGAGGCCATGACCATGTTCTTGCGATCCCTGACCCTGACCCTGGCGGCCGGCCTGGCGCTCTCGCCGGCCCTGGCCGCCCCGAAGGCTGCCGCGGCGGCGCCCACCTTGGACCCGGCGCTGGCCGACAAGGCCAAGAAGTCCGTCGACAAGGGCGTGCACTTCCTGCGGGGCCTGCAGGACAAGAACGGCAGCTACGGCAACCACGTCGGGCTGACCGCCATGACCCTGCTGGCCTTCGCCGAGAGCCACCGGGCGTACAAATACGACGACGGCCCGTTCGTGAAGGAGGCCGCCGACTGGCTGGCCGCGCAGAAGCGGGCCGACGGCGCCATCACCGGTGACGCGACGCCCACCTACAACACGGCGCTGGCGATCATGGCGCTGTCGGCCATCGACAAGGCCCGCTTCAAGGACGCCATCGAGGGCGGCCAGAAGTTCCTCGTGAAGTTCCAGAGCGACGAGGAGCAGAAGTACGAGAAGTCCCACAAGTTCTACGGCGGCATCGGCTACGGCGGCGACGAGCGCCCCGATCTGTCGAACCTGCAGTACGCCCTCGAGGCGCTGAAGAAGACCGACTACGACCCCCAGAGCGACGTGTGGGCGAAGGCCCAGATGTTCGTCAGCCGCTGCCAGAACCGCTCGGAGTCGAACGACCAGGGCTGGGCCACCAACGACGGCGGCTTCGTGTACGCCCCCGGGCAGAGCCCCGCCGGCGAGACCAAGGAGGGGCACTTCCTGAGCTATGGCGCGATGAGCTTCGCCGGCCTCAAGAGCCTGATGTTCACCCAGGCTAAGAAGGACGATCCCCGGGTGCAGGCGGCCTGGCAGTGGGTGCAGAAGAACTACGACTTCAGCAGCCACCCCGGCATGGGCACCACCAGCTACTACTACTACCTGCAGACCGCGGCGAGCGCCCTGGAGGCCTTCGGCGAGGCGTACGTGCCCGACGAGAAGGGCCGCAAGCGCGCGTGGGCGGCCGATCTCGCCAACCGCCTGATGAGCATGCAGAAGGCGGACGGCTCGTGGACCAACGAGAACCCGAAGTACTGGGAGAACAACCCGCTGCTGGCCACCGCCCGCGCGGTGATCTCGATGAACCACGCCCTGCGGGCCGCGGGCGTCCAGCCCTGAGCCGCGCCTGCGCGCGCCGGCCTGCCGCCGGTGGGCGCGGCGCAGCCAGGCCGCCGCCTGCGCCGTTGCGCGGGCCGCCCGCGGCGGGCCACCATGGCCGCCTCTGAGCCCCCCGTGAGGCCCGCGTGATCAGCCTGCTCTCCTGTCTCGTCGCCCTG
>JAUHVS010000506.1 GCA_030424955.1 bacterium
AGGCTGCGGGCCGGGAGCGCCAGGGCGCAGGCCAGCGCCGCGCGCCCCACCCAGCGGTGGCCCCAGGGCGCCCTCACCCCGCGCGCTCTCCCAGACAGGCCGCGTGGCGCTCGCACGCCGCGCGGAACGCCTCGGGGTCGAGGGCCTGACCCGGCTCGGGCCACACCTGGGCCACCGCGAGCTCACCCGCGACCAGCCGGGCCTCCATGCGGGCCACCAGGCGGCCCCCCTGCAGCAGCGGCACCACGTACCAGCCCCAGCGGCGGACCTCGGGGGGCTTGTAGACCTCCCACACGTAGTCGAAGTCGAAGGCGTGCTTGACCAGCGGACGGCTCCACAGCAGCGGATCGAGCGGGCCCAGGATGCGCACGCGGCCGTCGTCATCCGGGGTCGGCTGGTCGCGAAAATCGGGCGGCGCCAGGTAGCTGCGGCGGCTGCCGTCGACGGTCACCGCCGCCAGGCGCCCCTCGGCCACCAGCCGCTCGGGCAGATCGCTGCGCTGCGCGGCCTGCAGTACGCCCCACCAGGGGCCAGTGGCCCGGGGCATCAGCCCGCAGGCCGCGACCCGGTCCAGCAGGCCCTCGATCTGAAACCCCTCGGCGTCCACCGCGGCCGGCGCGTCCGCGGCGGCGTGCCGGGGCAGCACCCGCGCCGGCAGATCGAAGAGCCGCTGCCCATCGGGCAGGCGCCCGCTGACGGCCAGCTCACAGCGCAACCACAGGGTGCGCAGCGCCAGCGTGCCGGCCTTGCCGGTGCCCGCCCACGCGCCGTCGCCCATGCGCCCGACCACGCCGTGATCCGACAGGCTCCGAGCGCTCTGTGGGCCGTGGGCCTCGACCTCCGCCAGCACGCCGTCGAGCAACGCCCGCGGCAGGTCCCGCATGCGTGCGGACTGGCGCCAGTGCGGCGTGCGCTGCGCCTGGGCCCGGTAGCTCGCGAAGCGCTCGGCCGGCAGCAGGCAGTGCTCCTTGGCGTAGTGCTCGATGCCCCGATCCTGCCCCAGCAGCGCGCGCCACACGTCGCCCCGGCGCAGGCCGTCGATGCGGGCGACGGCCACGAGATCCACGTGGGGGCCGATGGCGTCGAGGGGGTCGATCTGCAGGCAGCGCAGCCGCCCGAGCAGGCCCGGCAGGGCGGCGATCCCGTGGGCCGCTGAGGTCGCCCGCAGCCCGTGGTACGCCACCAGGAAGCGGCGGGCCTCAGCGGGCGTCAGGCGGTGGGTCATGGGAAGCGGTGCTCGACCCACACCCCACGATCGGCAGGGCCGCGGCAGGCGCGTACGCGGCGCTCAGCGGGCACAGCGATGACCACCGCGTTGGTGGCCGTGCCCTGATCGTCCTCGTGGTAGCGGTTGACGCTCAGATCGCCATCGGCCCGGTCGGCGAAGATGTCGAACACGCCCTGCTCGCTGATCTGGGCCGGCGACAGCAGGTGCTCGATGCGGGCGTAGCGGTGGTAGGTGCTGGGCGTGGGCGTCTCGCCCTGGGTCGCCAGGATCTCGGGGTCGATGCAGTGGTTGGTGCGCCACACCGGGCCCTCGCTGGTGTCGCGGCGCACCACCCGGGTGGGCGCGGCCTCCAGCTCGATCTGGCGCTGCGCGTCCGCCAGCCAGTAGGTGTGGGCGCCCGCCCGCGGCGCGGCCGTCAGCCAGCGGGCGGCTGTCTCGGCGTCGGGCGCGGTCAGCGCGCGGTGCAGCAGGTTCAGGTAGCCCACGCCGGGCTTCGCGCCGAAGGTCTTGATGTTGGTGGTGCCCACGGTGAGCCCGTGGCGGTTCATGCCCACCAGGCTCAGGCAGCCCACGCAGCTGATGCCCCAGGTCTCGGGCCCGTCGGTCGGCTGGCGGTGGAAGGCTACGATGAACTCCACGTCCGTGGGGTTGAGGTCCCAGGTCTGGCCCACCACCGCCTGCCCGCCGGCCGCCCGCGCGCCGGGCACCATGACCGCGCTGCAGCCCTCGGCGTCGCCCGGCGGCAGATCCGCGCGGGGGGCGCCGCCCAGCAGCAGCACGTCGCGCATATCGGTCATGTTGGTGGCGGCGTACAGCCGCACCGGATCCACGCCGGCGCCCTCGGCGATGCCCAGGTGCTCCTCGACGCCGTCAGCGTGCCACGCCTGCGAGATGGCCTGGCTCTCGGCGGCGATGTCGAGCAGCCCGTCGATGGTGGGCCGCCCGCGGTCGCCGCAGTAGCGCGCGACGGCGGCGAAGCGCACGTCCACAAAGGCCTGGATGCGGTCGCGCAGCGTCTCGCCGTGGGCGCGGCCCATGGCGCGGGGCGAGCCCGACAGGGTGACGACTTCCAGATCGAACTCAGGCGCGCTCATGGGGTCTCCTTCGACGGGTTGAGGGCGTCGAGAGCCTGCCGCGCGGCGTCGCGCTCGGCCCCCTTCTTGGACGTACCGATGCCGCGGGTGATCAGCTCGCCGAGGTGCAGCTCCACCTCGAACTCCTTTTGATGGTCCGGTCCGCGGGCCTCGATCAGGGTGTAGGTCGGGCTCAGCTGCAAGGTCGACTGGGCGACCTCTTGCAGGCGGGTCTTGTAGTCGCGGTAGCTGCGCCGCGAGTCTGCGCGGGCGATGGCCGGCGCGAAGTGCATCAGCACCATGCGGCGGGCGGCGCCGTAGCCCAGGTCGCGGTAGACCGCCCCCAGGCAGGCCTCATACGCGTCGGCCAGCAGGTTGTGCTTGGTGCGCCCGCCCGTGCGCTCCTCGCCGCGGCCCAGCCGCAGCGCCGCCCCAATGCCCAGCGGGCGAGCGGCGTCCGCCAGGCTCGACGCGTTGACGATGCTGGCCCGCAGCCGCGAGAGCTGCCCCTCGGCGCAGTCCGGGTGCGCGCGCATCAGGGCGTCAGCCACGATCAGCCCCAGCACCGCGTCGCCGAGGAACTCCAGCCGCTCATTGTGGCCCACGTCGCGGCCGCGCTCATTGGCGAAGGACTTGTGGGTGAGGGCCAGCCGCAGCTGACCGTACTCGCGGGGCGGGTAGCCCAGCGCCGCCGCGACCCGCGCCAGGGGCAGGTCTTCGGGATCGACGCCCGGAAAGGTTGGGGTCGCGTCGGTCATGGCGCCCCCTCGGCCAACGCCCGCTCGATGTAGCCCCCTGCGACCACCCGGTCGTCGCTGTCGTACAGCACCACGGCCTGACCCGGCGCCACCGCCGCCTGCGGCTGGTCGAACCACACCCGCGCCACGCCGTCCGCGCCGGGCACCACCCGGGCGGTGACCCCGGGGTGCCGGTAGCGGATGCGCGCGGTGACCACCCGGGCGCTGGGCGCCACCCGCCAGCGCAGCTCGTGGGCCTCCAGGCCCGCCGCGGTGAGGGCGTCCGCCGGGCCCACCGTCAGCGTGTCGGTGCTGCCGTCCACGTTGAGGACGTACAGCCGCTCGGTGGTGGGCACCCGCAGGCCCTTGCGCTGGCCGACGGTGTAGCGGTGGATGCCGTCGTGGGTGCCCAGGGTCTGCCCCGCCTGGTCCACGATGGGGCCGGGCTTGGGCGCGCGGTCCCCCACCAGGCGCTCCACCACGTCGGCGTACTTGCCCTCGGGCACGAAGCAGATGTCCTCGCTGTCGGCCTTGTCGGCGTTGGGCAGGCCCAGGCGCCGGGCGATGTCGCGCACCTGGGGCTTGGTCAGCCCGCCCAGCGGGAAGCGCGTCATGGCCAGGGCGTCGGGGGCGAGGCCGAACAGGAAGTAGCTCTGGTCTTTGTCGGCGTCCACGCCCCGCTGCAACGCGAAGCCCCCCACAGCGTCGGGATCGGCCACCACCCGGGCGTAGTGCCCCGTCACCAGCAGGTCGCAGCCCAGCGCGCGGGCTCGGTCGATGAGGGGCGCGAACTTCACGTGATCGTTGCAGGCCACGCAGGGGTTGGGCGTGCGGCCCGCCAGGTAGGCCTCGGCGAAGGGCTGGATGACCTTCTCGTGGAACACGCTCTGGTAGTCGGCGACGTAGTGCGGGATGCCCAGCGCGTCGCAGGCGACGCGGGCGTCCATCAGATCGTCGGGCGAGCAGCACGACCCGCCGCGGCCCGCCTGCTCCGCCGGCGACGCCTCGCGCAGCTTCATCGTGAGGCCGATGACCTCGTGCCCCGCCTCGACCATCAAGGCCGCGGCGACGGACGAGTCCACCCCTCCGCTCATGGCCGCCATCACCCGCATGTCGCCTCACCTGCCTCGGTCATCGGTCCCACCCCGCCCGCCAGCCTGCCAGGCGCCCCGGGCGACGCGCCGCGCGGTACGGACCGCTCACGCCGCCACCCGCGCGCGCTGCGCCAGCGCTGGCAAGACCGCCAGCACCCGCTCGATCTCATCATCGGTCGTCTCGGGGCCCAGCGAGGCCCGCAGCCCGCCGCGGGCCTCGTCGTCGGAAAGGCCCAGCGCCCGCAGCACCGGGGACGCCGTCACGGCCCCGGAGGCGCACGCCGAGCCGCTCGACAGGGCGATGCCCTCCAGATCCAGGGCCGCCAGCAGCACGTCGCCGGGCACACCTACGAGCCGAAACGCCAGGGTGTTGGGCAGGCGCGCCTCGGCCGCCCCGTGCACCCGCAGCGTCGCCCCGAACTGGGCCTGGAGCCCCGCCAGCAGCCGGTCGCGCCGGCGGGCCACAGCCGGCATCGCCGCGAGGCGCGCCGGGATGGCCGCCGCCGCCACGCCCAGCCCAACGATGCCCGCGACGTTCTCGGTGCCGCCGCGCCGGCCGCGCTCCTGGGGGCCGCCGCCCTGCGTGGGGCGCGTCGCGAGCCCCGGCCGCAGCCACACGGCGCCCACACCGGGCGGGGCGCCGATCTTGTGGCCCGACACCACCACGGCGTCGGCGCCCAGGGCGCGCACATCCAGCGGGATCTTGCCCCAGGCCTGCACGGCGTCGCACACCACGCGCACGCCCGGCGCCCGCCCGCGGGCGGCCGCGGCCAGCTCAGCCACGGGGTACA
>JAUHVS010000507.1 GCA_030424955.1 bacterium
ACGCCGCCCCCGCCCCCGACCAGACGGTGCCCGTGCCCGACGATGGCCCCGCGCCGGTGGTGGACGCCGGCCTGAGCGACGGCGGCGCCCCGGTGGCCGGCCGCCGCTTCGGGGGCACCGGCTGCGCCGTGGATCCCGGCCGGCCGGGCGCGCCGCTGTGGGTCTGGGCCCTGGCCCTGGGCGCCCTGCTGCGCCGCCGCCGCCGGCCGGCCTGACGGGCCCACCCCCCGAGGGCCCCGTCGCCGGGCGGCCCCCCGAAGCGCCCCCCCGGCCGCCCCGGCCCGGGCGCCCACCCCCGCCCCCTTGAGCCCGTGCCCTCGCAGTGCTTCACTGCGCTCGAACGGGCCACGGCTGGGGCCGCGCAGCGCATCGACGCCGGCGCGCCGCCCCACCGCCCGCATGCAACAGACCGGGGGAGATCACGATGACCATCCGACCGTGGATGATGGCGTTGGCGCTGTGCGCCAGCGGCCTGTGGGGTTGCGACGACGATCCGGCCGCGAGCGCCGACATGGGCGCAGGCGGCGCAGGCGGCTCAGGCGGTGCCGGGGGTGAAGGCGGCATGGGCGGCGCCGGTGGCCTGGGCGGCGCCGGTGGCATGGGCGGCGCCGGTGGCATGGGCGGTGCCGGTGGCATGGGCGGCACCGGTGGCATGGGCGGCGTGCCCGCCATCGAGGGCGACTGCGACCCCCTCGACGAGGCCGCCTGCGCGCTCCCGTGGCCCAGCCAGCGCTACCTCGTGCCCGACGCCAGCCGCGCCACCGGCTTCCGGCTGCAGTTCGGTGACGCCAGCCTGCCCGCCAACGCCCAGGGCAACCCGGTGCAGCCGGGCCCCTGGACCCGGCTGGACGGCTACGGCGTCGGCACCCCGATCATGGCCGTGTTCCCCAACCTCGACGTCACGGGGATCCCCGGCGAGGCCACCCTGGCCGACAGCCTGGCCCCCGACGCCCCGGTGCTGCTCTACGAGGTCACCGCCGACGGCCTGGCCCGCGTGCCCTACTTCGCCGAGCTCGACGTGCAGGAGCAGGATCCCGCGAAGCGGACGCTCTTCGTGCGCCCCGGGGTCGTGCTCAAGGAGGCCACCCGCTACGTCGTGGCCTTCCGCGACCTGCGCACCACCGACGGCGATCCCATCGCCCCGAGCGCGGCCTTCGCGGCCCTGCGCGACGGCGCCACCGCCGACGATCCGCGCCTCGCCGGCCGCCAGGCCCGCTTCGACGAGATCTTCGCGTGGCTCGCCGCCGAGGGCGTCGACACCGCCGGCCTCGCGCTCGCCTGGGACTTCCACACCGCCAGCGCCGAGGCCCTCACCGGCACCCTGGTGCAGATCCGCGACGACGCCTTCGCCCTGGACGCCGACGGCCCGGAGATCACCATCGACGGCATCGACACCTTCCTGGCCGAGGACGACGGCAGCGGCGATCCGGTCAACCCCTACGTCGCCCTGCGGGTGCGCGGCACCGTGCAGTTCCCCAACTACCTCAAGCGCAGCGCGCCCTACCTGGGCAAAGAGGGCTACCTGCTCAACCGCGAGGGCCAGACCGGCCCGGTGGCCCAGGACGGCCTCGACCCCCAGCCCTTCTGGGCCATCATCCCCAGGCGGGCCCTGGCCGGGGAGCCGGTGGGCCTGATGAGCTACGGCCACGGCCTGTTCGGCAGCGGCGAAGAGGTGCTCTACCCCGGCTGGACCCGCCCCTGCGGCCGCTTCCCCGCCCGCGAGTGCGGCTGGTGGAACGCCCGCATCGCCGAGCAGCACGGCTACATCGTCTTCGGCACCGACATGCTCGGCATGCGCGAGGAGGACCGCGACGAGCGCGCGCTGACCATCCTCACCGACGTCACCCACTTCACCTGGATCGCCGATCGCCTGCACCAGGGGCTGGTGAACTCGGCGCTGCTCACCCGCGCCATGAAGGCCCGCTTCGCGGCCCTGCCCGAGATCGCGGCCCTCAACCTCACCCTCGATCTCGACGACGTGGTCTACAGCGGCATCAGCCAGGGGGCGATCTTCGGCGCCACCACCGTCGCGCTGAGCCCCGACATCACCCGGGGCCACCTGGGGGTCGCGGGGGCCAACTACGCCACGCTGCTCTACCGCTCCACGGGCTTCACCGAGCTGTTCACCATCCTCAAGGGCGTCTACACCGACACCCGCGACCAGGCCATCGTGCTCGCGCTGATCCAGCTCTTGTGGGACGGCACCGACTCCATCACCTACCTGCGCCACCTGAGCGCCGATCCGCTGCCCGGCAGCCCCGAGAGCCACGTGCTCGCCACCGTCACCAGCGGCGACTACCTGGTGACCCCGCTGAGCTACGAGACCGTGGCCCGCACCGCGGCCCTGGGCGTGCCCGCCATGGCCCACTACGACGATCGCCGCACGCCGCCGCTGGCTGAGCTGGCCGACTACCCCCGCGCGGGCTCGGGGCTGGTGCACTGGTGGCTGGGCAACCCGTGGGCCGAGCCGGGCAACACCCCGCCGGCCGAGCACCCCTACGGCGATCCCCACGAGGATCTGCGCCACAGCGACGCCCACAGCGAGCAGATGGTGCACTTCCTGCGCACCGGCGAGATCATCGACGTGTGCAACGGGCAGGTGTGCCCGGATGTCGATCGGAGCGTGCTCGACCAATAACCTGCCGGCCAGCCCTTGCGCGGGCCCACGGCGGGCCGCTATGACGCGCTGGCCGCAAGGGGGATGGCATGAACGACAACAAAAAGGGGCGCCTCGACGTGCAGGTCACCGGAGCCGAGATCACCCACGCAGACGCCCTCGACGCGTCCACTGGCGTCGAGATTGTCGTCACTCAGGCCTTCGGGCCCAACGGCGACAACCTCGTGGGGATCAGCGACGTGACCTTCGACGGGCACCCCGCCGTGACGCTGCTGCTGCGGGCCGCGGGCCGCGAGGGCCTCGTGCACCTCAGCCCGATCCACGGCGACGACCGCAAGGCCGGCTACACCGACATCCCGGCGGGCACGAAGTGTGAGCTGCTGTGTCCGGTGAGCAAGCTGCCGCTGCACAAGGTCGATCAGGTGGGCGACGCCGCCTACTTCGCGCTGTACCTCAGCCCGAAGGGCCAGAAGGGCTCCTACGTGCTGCTCAGCGACGTGTGGGGGCACTACCACTCGCGCATCATCGACGACTTCGAGCTCATCAGCGCCTGGACCCAGGCCTGAGCCAGGGCCCTGCGCCAACGGCCCTGAGCCCGCGGCCCTGAGCCCCCTGCCAGCATCCTGCGCCCCGGCCACCGCGCCGGGCCAGGGGGCACGCCCCCGCCGCGCATCGCGAGGGGGCGCCCGCCCGCCCTCTACTCGATAATCACCGGGATCCGGCTGTCGCCTTCGCCCGAGACCTGCTCGAGGCGGCGCTGCTTGTTGCGCCCATCGATGGTGACGTTGAGGGTGCTGCCGATGAGCCACAGCCCGCTCGACAGCCCGCTCGCGTCGTAGCGCGCGTCGATGCGCCAGCCCCCCGACAGCCGCCCGGCGATGGCCGGCGTGAACACGTCGCGGTCGTTGGTGCTCAGCGTGGCCGCGTCCAGGTCCCGGGTGGTGGGGATCATCACCAGGCTGCCCCCGGAACCGCACGCCAGGAACTGCAGCATCGACGAGGGCCCCGCCTCGGGGTCGGTGAGCAGCTCGGCCACCACGACGGGCACGCCGCCCGGCTTGCGGGCGTAGGCGCTCATCACCGCCCCCAGCGCCGCGTCGTTGTTCCCGGCGTCCTCATCGGTCACCCCGTCGGTGAACAGCAGCACCGTGGGCTTGAGCGACGCGTTGGTGTTGATCACCTCGTCCAGCGCCACCTGCAGCCCCGCCACGAGCGGGCTGCCGCCCACCGGCTCAAGCTGCAGCGCCAGCGCGTTGTCCAGGGCGAGGTGGTCGGTGGACGCCGGCGCCACCACCCGGGCCCCGTCCCCGTCGAACACCACCAGGGCCACGGTCATGTCGGCGGGCAGCAGCCGCATGATCTTGCTGATGAACGCGACCCGCGCCTTGCCTGGGTCGGCCGCCTCGAGGCTCGCCGAGTTGTCGTAGACCAGCACCATCAGCCGGTTGCTGCTCGGCACCGACACGCCGCCGTTGTGCACGTAGTCCACGTCGGTGGCCGACAGCGTCACGGCGTTGGTCGTGAAGGCCGAGCCCACCAGGCTCGCGAGGCCGTTGCCACCCATCAGATCCACAAACACCGACTTCGGGGGCTCGAAGAACACCGTCGAGTCGGTGTAGGCCAGCGCCGCCGGCGTGCCGCCCAGGTCGTCCGAGGGCAGGATCGCCTGCTCGCCGCTCAGCGGCACCGACCAGATGTGCACCACGTCGGGGTCGCTGTCGTCGCCGCAGGCGCCGGCCACCTCGATGCGGTCGAAGCGCACCCCGGTGGTCGCCCCCCCGGCGGGCACCACGTCGTCGGCAAACTGGATGCACCCCGCCAGGCTCAGCGCGCCCAACGTCCACCATACCCCGCGCGCTACCATTGGACCCACACCCCCGCCGGGCCCGCGCCGGCCGCCGGGGCCGCCGCCGGCGACCCCCCACCCGCGAGATACCAGATGAGCCCGCTGATCAGCAGGGCCCCCCCCAGGCTGTAGCCGCCGATGGCCCCGTAGGCCGTGGCGTCCACGCTGTCGCGCAGGCCCTGGTTGTCGGCGTCGCCCTTCAGCTCGTCGGCCTTCGACACGTTCAGGGCGTGCATCACGCCGCCCGTCGCCAGCAGCGCGCCGCCGGTGGTGTTCTTGCCGAACAGGGTGCCCTGCGGCCCGCGCAGCACCTGCACGCTCTGCACGTCGATGAGGTCCAGCAACTGTCCGTCCTTGCGCGGCAGGTAGAGGCCGTCGACGTAAACGCCCACCGGGCTGTCGACCCGAGAGCCGTCGTCTCGCTGGCCGATCCCGCGAATCCAGATCTGCGCTGAGC
>JAUHVS010000508.1 GCA_030424955.1 bacterium
CCGCAGGACGCGGTCATGTGCGAGCGCATCAAGCGCAACTGCGACCAGCTCAAGGGGATCCTGGGCCAGCTCGCCCAGCGCCATCAGGACGATCCGCAGTTCGCCGCCACCATCGGCGTCACCCGCCAGCAGCTGATCTTCAACGGCACGGCCCGCCACGCCCTGCACCTCGACGCCCAGGACCGCACCACCCTGCGCAAGGCCTGGGAGCTGGGCTGCGAGCAGGTGGTCATGCAGTCGGTGGTGCAGCTGGACGGCGACGTCATCACCCGGGTGCTGCCCGACGTGGCCGGCGGCAAGCGCCCGGCCATCGTGTCGATCCACGAGCAGGGCGTGGGCGTGGCGCTGCGCACCTGGACCACCCTGCTGGACGTGGTGGAGCGCCTGCTGGGCGCCCTCGGCGGGCGGGACGACTAGCCCCGTGGGCGCCCTGGACACCCTGCGCAGCATGGCCGACGACGGCGGCCGGCTGGTGGTGACCCCCGCCAGCGGCCCGACCCAGGCCCGCACCCTGATCCAGCTCGATGGCGACATCCTCACCTTCTTCACCCCCGAGGCCATCGACGATCCCGCGCTGGTGGCCGCCCACTTCGACCGGGTGGCGGCCGCCATCACCGAGCTTGGGCTCTTGGGCACCCGCCTGGCCAAGGCCCTGCAGGCGCTGACCTGGAGCGGCCCCGTGCTGCAGGCCTGGCTCCTCGCCAAGGATGCCATCGGCGACGAACCCTTCAGCTTGGGCGACGCGCTGTGGCAGGGGGGCTGGGGCCTGCTGCCCGCTTCGCTCAGCGCCGCCGGCCTGACCCTGCGCGCCCAAGCCCGGGGCACCCTCAAGCGCAAGATCAGGGGCAGGGTGAAGCGCTCGGTGAAGGGCTGGCTCGGCCGGCTGACGGGGCGATAGGCCGATCGCGGCCGCGCCGGTCGGCGCGCGCCGGTCCCCAGGCGCGAACCCCCCGCCCCGGCGCGGGCGTCTCAGTCCCATGCTGACCCTCACCGTGAAGATCCTCTGGTGGCTCGTGCGCCTGCCGCTGAGCTTGCTGGTCTGGGCCATCGACCGGCTGCGCCGCCGGCCCCTGATCCTGGATCTGGTGCTCGAAGGCGCCCACCCGGAGCGCCCGGCCGCCCGGCGGCTGATGCAGCGCGGCGCCGAGGGGCTGACCCGCGCTGAGCTGCGCACCGCGCTGCGCCGGGCTGCCCGCGATCCCCGGGTGCGCCAGGTGCGGGTGCGTATCGGCCCCATCGAGGGCGGCTGGGGCGAGGCGTGGAGCCTGCGCCGGATGCTGAGCGACGCCCGCGCCGCCGATCTTCGGATCCAGGCCTACCTGGCCCACGGCGATCTGAAGGCCCTGTGGGTCGCGAGCGCGGCCCACGAGGTCATCGCGCCGCCCCACGAGCCGGTGTACGCCGCCGGGGTCGCCGCCGAGATGACCTTCTTCGCCGGCGCGCTGACCCACCTGGGCGTCGAGGTCGAGGCCATCGCCGCGGGCGAATACAAGTCGGCGATGGAGCCCTTCACCCGCACCCAGCCGTCGGCGCCCAACCGCGAGGCCGTCGAGGCCCTGCTCGATGACTTCGACGGGCGGGTGGTGGCCGATCTGGCCGAGGCCCGCGGCCTGTCCGAGGCCGCCGTGCGCGCCGCCTTCGCCCAGGCGCCGCTGTCGGCGTCGGCCGCCCTGGACGCCGGGCTCGTCGACCGCCTCGCCGCCGAGGACGAGGTGTACGACCCAGAGGCCAAGGACCGCACCGTCGACGCCGCCAACTACGGGGGCCGCCCCCGGCCCTGGCCGCGGCTTCGCCTGCGGCGCCCGAGGCTGGCGGTGATCGACCTGCGGGGCACCATCCGCGACGGCCGCCACCTGGATCCCGCGCCCACCGGCGCCGTGCCGCGGGCCATCATCGGCGCCCTGGAGCGGGCCCGGCGCAGCCGGCGGATCAAGGGCGTGCTGCTGGCCATCGACAGCCCCGGGGGCAGCGCCACCGCCAGCGAGGCCATGTGGCGGGCCGTGCAGCGGCTGGCCGGCCAGAAGCCGGTCATCGCGGTGATGGGCAACGTGGCCGCGAGCGGCGGCTACTACGTGGCGGCCGCGTGCCACGGCATCGTCGCGGCGCCCACCACCCTCACCGGCAGCATCGGGGTCATCTCGGCCCGGCCCACGGCGCAGGGGCTGCTGAACCGCCTGGGCCTGCACCAGACCCGGCTGGGCCCGGGCGCCCGCGCCCACGTCTTCTCGCCGGGCAAGCGGCTCTCACAGGGCGAGCGGGTGGCCCTCAAGGGGCTGGTGCGCGACTTCTACACCCTGTTCCTGGCGCGGGTGGCCGCCGGCCGCGGCCAGCCCACCGAGGCCATCGAGCCCCTGGCCGAGGGGCGGGTGTGGTCGGGCCAGCAGGCCCTGGACTGTGGGCTGGTGGACCGCCTGGGCGACGAGACCGACGCCATCGCCTGGCTGGCCGAGCGCGCTGGGCTCGCCCGGCCGCCCAGGGCCCTGACGGTCATCTCGCCGCGGCGGTCGCTGGTGGCGCAGGTGCGCGCGCGGCTGGGCGCGCAGGCGGCGGCGTCGGACGCGGTGGCGGGGGCGCTGGGGGCTGCCCTGCCGGGCGGCCGCGAGGCCCTGGGCGCCCTGCAGCTGATGGCCGACAGCCCCCTGCTGGCCTGGTGCCCCTGGCGGATCCGCTGATCCCCCACCGCCGGGACCAGCCCGCCGGATTCATCAGTCAGCTCAAAGGGTTGAGCCCTGTGCGCGGCGGGCCCTACTTGATGGGTCGCCCCGCCTCGAGGGCCTGGAGGCCGGCCCGCACGGCGGGGTGCCCCTGGGTGCTGTGCAGCCCCTGGCGCAGGGTGCGCAGCGCGCCCGGCCGATCCCCCTGCTGGTCCATGAGCTGGGCCAGCTCCAGCCACGCGTCGGGGTTCTTCGGGCTGTAGCGCGCGAAGCGCTCGAAGTCGGCCCGCGCGTCCGCCAGCTGTTGCAGGTACACGAACACCCGCCCCCGGGCGCGGTAGCCCAGGCCAAAGGTCTCGTCCACCGCCAGGGCCTTGCCGAAGTGCAGCAGCGCGCCCTGGGCGTCGTCCTTGCGCAAGGCGAGGGTGCCCAGGTTGTACTCGCCCATCGGGCTCAGCCCGTCGCGGCGCACGGCCTCCTCGAACCAGCGCTGCGCCTCGTCGAGCTTGCCCAGCGCCACCGCGTTGTGCCCGCGGTTGTTGGCCGTGATGCTCTCGGCGGGGTTGATGAGATCCGCGAAGGCGTACCACCGCTCGGCCTCTTCATGCCGGCCCTGGTACTGCAGCGCGTTGGCCAGCTCGCCCGCCGCGATGCGGTCGTCGATCTGCACGGCGAGCGAGCGGCGCAGCACGGTCTCGGCGGCCTTCGGATCCCCCAGCTTGGCGTGCAGGTTGGCGGCGTCGATGCGGTGCAGCACGCCGTTGGGGCGCAGGGTCTCCAGCCGCTTGTAGGCCTCGGCGGCGCCGGGCAGATCGCCCATGGCCTGCCGCACCCGGCCCAGGGCCTCCCAGCCGTCGGCGTGGTCGGGCAGCTCGGCCAGGCCCTCGGTGAGCAGCCGCGCGGCCTCGGGCACGTGGTAGCGCTTGCCCTGGAACCGCCACACGTGCATGTGCGCGATGCCCAGGCGCACCTTGGCCTCGGCGGCGCTCGGCGGCTTGCTGGGCGTCATCGCGTCCACCAGCCCCAGCGCGAAGGGCCGCGGCGGCGTGTCGTCGTCGCCCAGCCGCGGGCGGATGTAGTGGTCGGTGAAGTTCACATGCGGGATGTCGCTCGTGCCGCCGCGCTTCATGTGGCAGCGCGCGCAGTCCGCGCCCTCCTTCGCGCCGTGGGCGTCGCCGCAGTCGCTGGGCGCGTGGCAGCCGACGCACGCCGTGTGGCGCGCCTTGCCCTCGCTGCTGGGGCGGTGCGGGTCGTGGCAGGTGGTGCAGGTCATCTTGCCCGCGCTGGCGTTGAAGCACTTGCTCAGCGACAGCCGGTGGCCGTGGCTGGCGATCTTGAACTCCGGCCCGCCGTCCTTCTCGTAGACGAAGATCGACACGTAGTCCGCCAGGGGGGTGCGCGGATCGTAGTGATCCCAGCGCTGGCCCTCGCGCAGGATCCGCGTCTCGCCCTGCAGGTGGCACTGCTGGCACACCTGCAGCTGCTGCGAGGTGCTGGTGTGCTTGGGGTTGAAGATGGTGGGATCGGGGGCGCCCTTGGGGGGCTCGACGCCGTCCATGCGGGACTTCACGTGGGCCGCCCCGTTGCCGTGGCAGCGGGTGCAGGTGATGCCCTCGGCGAAGGGCGCCTCGAAGCCCGCCATGGTCTCGGGGCGCACGGGCGACAGGTCGTTGTGGCAGAACACGCACTCGGCCTTGATGGGCCGCTTGAAGCGCATGTGGTTGGCGTCCTCGTAGCCCGGGCTCATGTCCCAGATGCGGCGCTGGCTGTACCAGGTCAGCGGCAGCTCGATGAGCTCGCCCTCGACCTCGCCGATGTACGACCGGGTGTGGTTGCCCGAGCCCACCACGTACAGCACCTCGACGGCCCGGGTGTAGCTGCCGTCGGCGGTGGCCTCGGACTGCCACCAGCGGCCCGCCTCGTCGACGTAGGCGCGGTAGATGGCCCCGGTCTTGGGGTGCGTGATGGTGGCGGCCTTGGCGCTGAAGTCCTCGATGGGCGGCTGCCCGTCCACCCGGTACAGCGAGCGGCCCATGCCGGTCTTGAGGAACCCCTCGACGTGATCGGGGTGGCAGTCGGCGCACTCCTGGGGACCCGGCCCGCGGTCATAGCCGGGGCGCGGCGGCTGCGAGATGGCCGGCGTGGGCGTGACCGTCGCGGGGGGATCGCCGGCGATCATGGCGGGCGGCGCGGCCGTGGCGGGGGCCGCCGCGGGGGCGGGGGCCGCCCCGTCGCAGCCGGCGAGGCCCAAGGGGGCGCTG
>JAUHVS010000509.1 GCA_030424955.1 bacterium
GGTGTAGAGCACGTCCTCAGAGCGGCCCCGCGCGCCCGCCGCGGGGGTGTAGTCCCCGTCGGGCCAGCGGTTGTGCAGCCAGTCGTACAGGGTCAGGAAGCGGTTGAGGATCTGGTCGGCGCTGCCGACGTGCGCGCCATCCCCGCCGTCGATGAGCCGCTGGTCCGCGTCGGGATCGCCGTACACCACCACGATGGCCTCCCCGGCCTGCCCGAAGGGATCGGGCCGATCGGGGTTGGGCAAGAAGGCCACCGCGCTGCCGGTGGGCAGCAGCGCCGGGAAGTCGCGGTAGACCCGCACGTTGACGCCCGTGGCCTGCAGGCGCGCGCCCATGTGCAGGCTGGCGACGCCGAAGTTGAAGATGTCGCGGATGCCCCCATCGACCCAGAAGTCGAGGCGGTCGCGGGCCTCGGGCGGCAGCTTGGCCCAGGCGAGGCCGGGGGTGCGCTCGAGGTCACGGTCCACGTGGGGGTTCGCGTCGTGCTGGCCGTTGCCCTCGCCGAAGTCATAGCCGCCCACGTCGCTCTGGGGCGTGTTGGGCACGCCGTCCAGCCCGAAGTCATCGAAGGGCTCGCCGCCGGTCTCAGGGCACGCGTCGGCGCCGTCACGCCAGCCGTTGCCCTCGGTGCCCGCGCCGTGGGCGTACCAGCTGTAGTCATCCCCGGACGGGTCGGGGTTGGTGATGGGGTCGTAGCCCGGCTCATCGGGGCTCGCGAGGCCGTCGCAGCCGACGTCGGCGTAGGGCTCGGCGAGGTTGCGGATCACCGGCTCCAGCGCGTCGCGGCGGCCGTTGTTGTTCAGGTCGACGGCCAGCATGATCTCGGTGGGGCGGTCCCGCGGGGCGTCGGGGTTGAGCACGCCCAGGGGCGCGCCGTCTTCGCCCTCGCAGTAGGCGATGACCGGCAGATCGCCGTCGGGGTTGTACTCGTCGTCGTAGAAGCCCGACTCGATGCGGGCGGGGGCCGCGTCCTCCGGGCACACGCCGTCCGGGCAGAGCTGGTCGCACCGGCAGGGGCGCCCGGCGGCGCGCTGCTCGGCACAGTAGGCCGCCCGCTCGGGGCCGGCACACTCGGCGAGGCAGCGGCGGGCGGGAGCCAGGCGGAGCCGGTCAGCGGTGACGCCCGGGGCGCGGTACGCGCTCGCGGCGTTGTAGACCAGCGGGTTGCCGTACGCATACGACAGGTCCTGGAAGATCTTGACGTACTCGGAGCGGTCAAAGGAGCCGCCGTTGTCGGCGTAGAACCAGTCGTTGTAGATCGACGGGTGCTCCCACGGGTGGCTGACGGGCGGCGCCGGGCAGGCGCCCCCGAGCCCGTCGCCGGCGTCTGCGCTGCAGAACCCCCCCAGGATCCGGCCGCTGATGTACTGCAGCATGTAGGGCCAGTCCACGGGGCCGCCCAGCGCGCCGACGAAGTCGAAGCGGTCGTGGTACTTCACCCCCAGGTACGCGGCCCCGCCGCCGCCCATGCTGACCCCGGTGATGGCCTTGAAGCTGTAGCGCCGCGGGGTCGGCTGCCCGGCCCCGGGGCGGTGGCCCAGCTGGAAGGTGCCCAGGCCCGGCGTCGCGAAGGCGAAGGTGCCCGCGTCCCGGTCGATCTCGGGGTCGATGACGAGGGGCGTGCGCACGAACGCGCTGTTGTCGGCCCGCCAGAACAGGCGCAAGTGGTTGGGCTGCACCGCGGGGTCGAGGGCGGCGGCGTCGAACACGAGCTGGATCCGCGCATCGGCGGCGAGGGGCTGGGGCTGAGGCGCGGCGACGCGCAGCGCGGCGCCCACGGGCACCCAGTCGGGCGGGACGATCGGCGCGTCGCAGTCCAAGGTCAGCCGGCGGGCGCCGGGCAGCGCGCCGGGCGGCAGGGCCACCTGGGCCCCCGCCAGCTGGCCCGCCTCGATGGCCAGCACGCCCCCGGCCTCGTCCAGCGCGCCCTCGGCGGGCAGGCACGGGGCTGGCGGGCTGGCGTCGGGGGCCATGTCAGGGGTGGCGTCGGCCGGGCTCGCGTCGAGCGGCGCGCCGTCGGGCGCGGCGGCGTCGAGGGCGCTCGCGTCCGCCGCCTGCTGGGCGCCCGATGGGCCGCCGTCGTCGCAGGCCCACAGCAGGGAGGCGGCCAAGAGCCAGGGGAGGGGGCGGCGGCGCCCAGGAAGGGCTGGACGGGGAACAGGCAAGGGTGTCTCCTGGCCGGCGGTTGAGGCGAGGGGCCGCTGCACCCCGCGAGGGCGTGCGGCGCGTGCGCCACACGCGCCCTGTGCGCGGCGGGTGGGCGGCCCAGATGGCAACAGGCATACGGGACGGGCCGGCTCGGCTCAAGTCGTTCGACTCGGGAGGCGCAATGCAAATCACCCTGCTGTTGTTCGCAGCGGCGCGCGAGCGCGCGGGCGTTGGCTCGGCGGAGCTGGCGCTCCCCGACGGCGCCACCCTCGCGGATCTGGTCGCGGCCGCGACGGCGCGCTGGCCTGCGCTCGAGGCCCTGTGGCCGTACGTACGCCTTGCGGTGGACGAGGCCTTCGTCTCGGACCTGCGCGCGCCCCTACGGCCCGGCGCCGAGGTCGCCGTGATCCCGCCCGTCTCCGGCGGGCACCCCCGGGTCGCCCTGGTCGAGACCCCGCTGGACGCCCGCACCGTCGAGGGGCTGGTGGTCGGCCCTGATCGGGGCGGGGTGGTGACCTTCGTGGGCGCCGTGCGTGATCACACGGGCGAGCACGGGGTCACGCGGCTGGAGTACGAGGCCTACCCGGCGATGGCGCTCAGGGTGCTCGGCGACATCGTCGCCGGGGCCGAGGCCGAGTGGCCCAGCGTGCGCGCTGCGGTGCATCACCGGGTGGGCGTGCTGGCGGTGGGGGAGGCCGCCGTGGTGGTGGCGGTGGCGGCCCCTCACCGGGGGCCCGCCTTTGCGGCCTGCCAGGCGATCATCGATCGGCTGAAGGCGGACGTGCCGATCTTCAAGAAGGAGGTGCGCACGGACGGCTCGGTGTGGGTGGGCCTGGGCCCCTGAGGGCGGCCCGCGACCGCGCCGGGCCCGGGGTAGTCGTTTGTGTGCAAAACACTCATGTGGTAGATCTTCAAGCGGAATGATCGCTTGGAGTTTGCCCCTGTGTTCTGCCTGTCCGCGTTCCGCTCGCTGCTCGCCCTGTGCGCCTGTGTGTCCTGTCTGACCGTGGTGAGCCACGCGGCCTGGGCTGCGCCCCCGGTCGTCGAAGACGGGGACCCGGGCGAGGCCGATCCGGCCGACGACACCGACCTGGTTGAGGCGGGCGTGGGCGACGAGGCAGAGGCGGACGACAACGCGGAGGACGCTGACACGGCCGACGGGGACGACGACGCGGAGGACGCTGACAAGGCGGACGCGGACGACGGGTCGGACGACGCTGACAAGGCGGACGCGGACGACCCCGGCGCCGCGGACGCGGCCGATGCGACCGACGCCCCCGCCAAGGCCAAGAAGGCCGCCAACGGGTCGACCATCATCGAGGTGGACGGCGACACCTGCCCCCGCGTGTTCGGCGACGATGACCGCTTCGAGACGCAGGGGGCGCGCCGTGAGCGGCTGCTCAAGGACGTCGATCCCATCGGCGACGTGGTGGACATCGGGCACTCCTACCACTGGCAGCGGCCGTTCATCCTGCGCTTCTCGGGGGTCAGCTTGGCCGAGTCGGATGCCGACCACGGGGCGGTCTTCGCGCTGGATGATCGCTTCCGCGCCCTGGACTGTGGCGCGGGCACCTATCGGGTCCAGCGCGACCAGAGCCTGGGGGAGGACACCGCCATCCTCGCGGTGCTGAACGACGTGGTGCTGGTGGAGTTCGAGGGGGAGCTGGGCTACTTCGTCACCCGCGACGCCAAGATCCCCACCTGGCGCATGATCTGGCTCGCCCCCTGGCGCATCATCCGCCGACGGGAGACCGGCGTCTCGAGCGGCACCTACCCCACGGGCAGCCGCACCCGCAGCCGCCGCACGCGCCGCAGCACGCGCCGGCGGCGCTGAGGGCGCCCCGGCCGGCGGACCCCGTCAGCCCCGCGGCGCCCCACAGCGGCGCTGGATCGTGTGGCGGATGTGCCGGCGGGTCGTCTTGTCGAGCGGCCCCACCACCCCCACCACAGGCGCCGTCGAGAGCAGCTGCTCCGCCACCCGGCCGATGTCCGCAGACGTGACCGCCTCCAAGGCGGCGAGCCACGCACGGGGTGACACCGGATCCGCCTGCGTGAGCCGCGGCGTGCCGTGCATGTCGGCCACGTTGAACAGGCTGTCGGCCTGCGTCCGCACGGCCCAGTCAGCGCGAAAGCGCACCCGGTCGAGCTCCTCGCCGGTGGGGGGCCGCAGGGCGATCCCCTCGAGCAGATCCAGCGCGGCGTCCAGGAACCGCACCACCTTGCCCGGGCTGACGTGGGCGCCGACCTCGAAGGCGGCGGCGTCGTCGTAGCGCTCCCACACCCCCCACTGGTCATAGGCCAGGCCCAGATCCACCCCCAGGCTGCGGTGCATGCGGCTGGCGAGCCCGTCATCCAGCGTGCGCGCAAACAGCTCGAAGGCGGGCGCGGCGGGATCAAGCCCGCCCGGGGCCTGCCACGCCATCCGGCAGTCCGACTGGCTGCGGCCGTCGTCGACGAGCACCAGCTCGGGCCGCTCGGGGGCCGCCGGCACAGGGGTGATGGCGGCCCCCTCGCCGGGCTGGATGGCCTCGAAGGGCGCGGCCGCCGCCCGCAGCGCCTGCAAGGGCAGGGGGCCGGCGATGGTCAGCACCATGTTGCCGGCCCGGTAGAAGCGGGCGTGGTGCCGCTGCACATCCTCGAGGGAGAACCGCTCGATGTTGGCCTGCTGCCCGATGATGCTTCGCCCCAGGGGGTGCTTCGGCCACAGGGCCTGCCGCACGAGGCCCTCGCAGTCCACCATCCGGCCGTGCTCGTCGTACTCGTCC
>JAUHVS010000510.1 GCA_030424955.1 bacterium
GCTCGGCCTCCGCCCGCTGGGACTGCGCCGCGCCCACCTCGGCCGCGGCCGCCTCCCGCACGTTGGCCAGCTCGTCGGCGTGCGCCTGCGCCGCCGCCTCGGCGTCCGCCTGCGCCCTCGCCGCCGCCTCGGCCGCCCCGGCCCCGCCTGGGTCGCGGTGCTCGTCGGCGCGCTCGCCATCCTCACCGCGCCGCTCTGGCTCGCCCCCGTCTTCGGCGGCGCCGGCGCGCCCTGGATCGCCCTGACGAGTGGCTTCGGCCTGCGCCGCCAGACGCCGCGGCTGCGGCGCTTCCTGCAGGTGGCGCAGACCGTGCTCGACGGCGCGGATCCGGTACACCTCGCGCCCCGGATCCTCGCCGAGGCCGGGCAGGACCGCGACGTGCTGGTGCTGCTCACGGCGGGCGATCCCGTCGTGCCGGTGTCGGCGGGCCTCGCGCTGGCCCGCGCCTTCGGCCTGCGCGACGAGGCCGCCGAGGCGCAGCTCATCGCCGCCGGCGCGGTGGAAGGCCTGGCGCGCCGGGGTCCGCTGGTGGACGTGGGCGCGCTCGGCGAGGCGGGGGCCGCCGCCCGGCTCGACCCCCCGATCCAGCTGTCAGCGACGGCGCCGGGCGGTCGGATGCACCTCCGGCTGGCGTGGCTCGGTGACGATGGACAGCACGGGTTTGGGGGGCCGACGGCAGGGCCGGACGGGGGGGCCCCGGCCGCGCTGCTCGAGGGCCTGGCGCGGTTCCTGGCCACCGGCACGCCGCCCTGAGGCGGTCGGGGCCGGTGACGCTGGGCCGACGGGCCCGGCGCTACCAGGTCTGCTTGCGGTAGGTCTTGTGCTTGCCCAGGAAGTCGCCCTCGGCGAACTGGGGGGGGCTGAGCTCGCGCACGCCGTCGGGGGACATCTCGATGATGCGGTTGGCCACCTGGGTCACCATCTGGCGGTCGTGGGTGACGAAGATGCAGGTGCCCTCGTAGGCCTCGAGGGACTCCGTCAGCGAGCGGATGGACTCCAGGTCGAGGTGGTTGGTGGGCTCGTCGAGCACCAGCACGTTGGGCTTGATGAGCATCAGCCGCGCGAGCAGCAGCCGCACGGTCTCGCCACCCGACAGCACCTTGGTCTTCTTGAAGGGCTCGTCCTTGGTGAACAGCAGGCGCCCGAACAGGCTGCGCAGCTGCTCCTCGTTGGCGTCGTCGTTCCAGTCCCACAGCCACTGGTGGGCGGTCTTGTCGCTCTTCTCGATCTGCTCGCCGTGATCCTGGGGCATGTAGCCCATCTGGCACTCGTAGCCCCACTCGATGCGCCCGCTGTCGGGCCGCACCTCGTCGAGGAGCATGCGCACCAGGGTCGTCTTGCCGATGCCGTTGGGGCCGACGATGGCGATCTTGTCGCCGCGGAAGACGTTCAGGTGGAAGTCTTCGCAGATGGTCTGGTGCTCGAACTGCTTCTCGAGGGCGTCGACGGACAGCACCTGCTTGCCGCTGGGGCGCTTGAGCTCGAAGCGGATGAAGGGCCGGGCGATGTTCGAGCGCTTGAGGTTCGCGAGGGCGGTGCGCTCCTTGTCGAGCTGCCGCTCGCGGGACTTCACCTGGCTGGCGCGGGAGCCGGCGCGGAAGCGCTGCACGAAGTCCTGCAGCTGCGAGATCTTCTGCTGCTTGGCGGCGTTGGCCATCTCGAGGGACGACCGGGCGCCGGCCTTGGCCTCGACCATGTCGTCGTAGTTGCCGTTGTAGACGATGATCGTCTCGTAATCGATGTCGGCGATCTTGGTGCAGACCTCGTTGAGGAAGTGGCGGTCGTGGCTGATGACCACGAGGCAGCCCTCGTACTCCTTCAAGAAGGTCTCGAGCCAGCGGATGCTCGCGATGTCGAGGGCGTTGGTGGGCTCATCGAGGAGCAGGCCGTCGGGGTTGCCGAACAGGGCCTGCGCCAGCAGCACCCGCACCTTGTCGCCGCCCTGCAGCATGGACATGGTGCCCTGCTGCGCGTCCGCCGTGATCCCGAGGCCCTCGAGCAGCTCCTCCGCCTCGGACTCGGCCATGTAGCCGTCCTCCTCGGCGATGGCCATCTCGAGCTCGCCGAGGCGCATGCCGTCCTCGTCGGTGAGGTCGTCGGCCTTGGCGAGCAGCGCGTTCTTCTCCTGGAGGGCCTTCCACAGGTGGGTGTTGCCCGCGAGCACCACGTCGAGCACCCGCTCATCCTCAAAGGCGTAGTGGTCCTGGCGGAGCACGCCCAGCTTGCGGGGGCGGTGGATCTTGCCGGAGAGGGGCTCCAGATCGCCCGAGACGATCTTCATGAACGTGGACTTGCCGGCGCCGTTCGGGCCCGACAGGCCATAGCGCTCCCCGACGTTGAACGTCACGTTGACGTTCTCGAACAGCACCTGGGGGCCGAAGGCCATTGTCACTTCTGAGATCGTGATCATGAGCGTTTCCTCGCGCGGGCGGCGGGTTTTGGACGCGGTTGATTAGCAAATCCGACCCCCCGCGAACAACCCCGGCCCGCGCCGCCCCGGCGGGGTCGCCCGCGGCGCCCGGGCGGGGCCACCCGGCCGCGCGAGGCCGAGCCCCCCAGGCGGGGAGGCCGCTTTGATGAAGTCCCCGTTCTCAATCGTGAAACCGGCGTTCGTGGTCGGCCTGTGGGGCGGCCGCCGCGGGCCTTGGGCGGGCAGGCGGCGCGCGGGCGAGCCCCGGCCGGGCGCGTCGGGGGCGTGCGCCCGCGCGGGCGCGGGACCCCAGAGGGGGCCTCGGCTCGGGGCGCCGCTGGATTTGTCGGCGCGTCCCCCACGCATGGGGTGCGTTGCGAGGCGCCCCCTGATATGAAATACGCCCCGTGGCCTGCGCGTGCGCGCCAGCGGGGTGTGTACGGCCAGGAGGGTTGGAGAACGCGATGCGCGGCACGATCCGCTTCTTGCTAGAGAACTCGCTGTTTCTGATCCTCGGGACCCTGGCGGCGCTGACGTGGGCCAACCTGGATCCGACGGGCTACGAGCACCTCCTGCACCTCGAGCTCTTCCAGAACCACTGGGTGGGCCACCCCCACGGGGATCACCGGGTCTTCTCGCTGCACTTCCTGGTCAACGACCTGCTGATGGCCCTGTTCTTCGCCATCGCCGGCAAGGAGGTCTGGGAGGCGACGCTGCCCGGCGGGCCGCTGAGCAACCCGCGCCAGGCGGCCGCGCCGCTCATCGCGACCTTTGGCGGCATGGCGGGCCCGATCGCGGTGTACCTGGCCACGGCCGTGGCGTTGGGGCAGATGGAGACGCTGGGCAACGGCTGGGCGGTGCCCACCGCCACCGACATCGCCTTCAGCTACCTCGTCGCCAAGATGATCTTCGGTACGGCCCACCCGGCCATCCCGTTCCTGCTGCTGCTGGCCATCGCCGACGACGCCCTGGGCCTGGTGATCATCGCGGCCTTCTATCCGCAGGGGCCCATCGAGCTGCAGTGGATGCTGCTCCCGGTGGCGGCGGTGTTCATCGGGCTGGCCATGCGCCGCATGCGGGTCGCGAGCTTCTGGCCGTACCTGCTGGTGGCGGGCAGCGTGTCGTGGCTCGGTTTCCATTGGGCCAACCTGCACCCTGCGCTGGGCCTGCTGCCCATCATCCCCACCATGCCGCACGCCCACGTGGACGAGGGCCTGTTCGCGTGGGGCGATCTGCGCAAGACCGACACCCTCAACGCCTTCGAGCACTGGTGGAAGAACCCCGTCGAGCTCATCCTGGGGGGCTTCGGGCTGCTCAACGCCGGCGTGGCGCTGAACGCCGTGAGCGGCGCGACCGCGGCCGTGCTGCTGGGCCTGCTCGTCGGCAAGCCGCTGGGGATCTTCTTGATGGGGCTGCTGGCGGGCAAGCTGGGCTTCGCGCTGCCCAAGGGCATGGGGCGCCGCGACCTGTTCGTGGTGGGCTGCGCGGCCGGGATCGGCTTCACCGTGGCCATCTTCGTGAGCAGCGTCGCCTTCAAGCCGGGGCCCGTGCAGGACGCTGCCAAGATCGGCGCCCTCGCGTCATTCGGCGCGGCGGTGCTGACCTGGGGCGCGGCGCGGCTCTTCAAGGTGGTCAAGCAGGACGGCCCCTCGGTCCCTCACCACTGACGGGCGGATCCGCGGCCGGCGCGCGGCCGCCGGGCTCAGACCGACGACACGTACAGCACCACCCACAGCGCCAGCAGCACCACGCCGGTGAGCACCACGGCTGCGTCGAGGCGCAGGCCACGGCTCAGCTGGGCGTGCAAGCGCTGACCCTCGGGATCCGTCGGGGGCGGGGCCTGGTCCAAGGCCGCGCGGGCCTGTCGGTAGTCGCCACGCTCAAAGGCCGCGGCGGCGTCGGCAAGGGGGTTCGGTTCACGCATGTGGGCAGCATAGCAGGCACCCCCTGAGGTCTCGCCAGGGGTCTCGCGTCGCGGTCGCCATTCGGCGGCCCCCCGTGCGCCAGAACGGAACAGTCAGGGGTGACCGGCCACCCGTCAGGTCACGGCGGCATGGAGGAATTACGACATTTAGAGGTGAATGAACGCTTGCTGGCTCGGGAGACAGACCATGCGCCCCATCACCTGCTGCTCCGGTCTCGCTGCCCTCTTCGCGGCCACCTGTCTGCTCCCGCTCGGCGCCCAGGCCGACAACACCAGCCTCGTCACCCTTGGGGTCGGGGCGCACTACGGCTTCGCCGCCCCCGACACCGCCGACGATCCGGGCGTGGCGCGCTACCAGTACGGGGTGCTGACCCGGGTGAAGGTGCTGCGCTTCCTGGGCATGGAGTTCGCGGCGCAGCTCGATGAGCACCCCGCCAGCCAGATGGATCGCATCCTGTCGCCCCGCTTTCAGATCGGCGCGCTCCTGCACGTGATCCCGACGGACTGGTTCAGCCTGTACGCGGCGGCAGGGCTCGGCGCGCACTCGCTGGGGGACGCGGTCAACCTCGACGGC
>JAUHVS010000511.1 GCA_030424955.1 bacterium
TCGGCCCCTTCGCCGCGCTGGATGACGGGCAGCCCTTTGGGCCCGTGGCCGCGATGCCCACGCCGCAGAGCCCCGCCGATCCCTGGAGGTACGGCACCGCCGACGACTCCTGGGCGCCCGTCGAGGCGCCGCCCGAGGGGTTGTGGGTGTGGTCGGCGTCCACCCTGCAGGCCTGCGGGCTGGACGCCAACGACCGCGTGCGCTGTTTCGGCCGCGCGGCGTTCCCGTCGCTGCTCGACGAGCCGCTCTCCCGGGTCGACATCGGCGCCCACGGGGGCTGCGGCATCGACGCCAACCGGCAGATCGCCTGCTTCGGCTACGGCTGGGACGAGCCGGGCGGGGGGGGCGGCGGCGCTACCTGTCGGGGGTGGTGGCGGCGCTGGGCACAGGCGCCCGCGCCCCGCTGGTGGGGCCCGTGCCGGAGTGGGATGGGCCGCGGCCGGCCGACTCAGGGCATTGATCAGGCGGCGCGCGGTTGCCCTGAGCGCACGCTGCGTGCAGACCGGCCGTCAGTCGTCAAAGTCGAAGCCGTCGGCGTCGGCGGCGGCCACCAGCGCGGCGAGGGCGGGCGGATCGCCCAGCAGCGCGCGCAGGGTGGCGTCCAGCGCGTCGAGCGGGGCGCGGCTGGCGGCGTAGGCCACGAAGGTGTCGCCCTCGGGGTCGAAGCCCAGGGCCTCGGCGTGCTCGGCCAGCGCACCGTCGCCCAGCAGCCGGCGCACGACGCCCTCCCAGAAGTAGCCGTTGGGGGTGTGGCCGGCGGCCTCGACGACGGCGTCGGCCTCGGGCCAGGTACACACGGGCAGGATCAGGCTGTAGCGGCCCTTGAACTCGAGCAGTTTGGGATACTTCATGGCGACCTCGGCAGTGGAGCGCGCAGCGTGCGCAGGCGGGGGCGCGGCGTCAACCCGGCCTGCGCCCCGCGCCCCCGACTCGGTGCGACCCCCCTCGCCTGCGGGCGCCACGCTGGCCGCACGCCCCACCCGCCGCATATAGTTTGACCTCAAACAATCTGCACAGAGGGAGGCGCGTGGACACCGCCATCGTCATCGGGAGCTTCGTGGTCTGCCTGCTGCTGTTCACCGCGGTCGGCGCCTGGTCGGCCCGGCACAAGGTGGACACCACCGAGGACTACCTGCTGGCCAGCCGCAGCGTGAGCCCGTGGCTGACCGCCCTGTCGGCCGTCAGCACCAACAACTCGGGCTACATGTTCATCGGCCTGATCGGCTTCACCTGGCGCCAGGGGCTGGAGGCGGTGTGGATCACGTTTGGCTGGGTGCTGGGTGACTACCTCACCTGGCACTGGGTGCACCGCCGCGTGCGGCAGCGCTCGGAGCGGGTGGGCGCGCTGTCGGTGCCGGCCCTGCTGGCCACCGACAACAGCGGGCGGGTCGGGCGCGGCATCGCCGGGGTGGCCGGGCTGCTCACCGTGTTCTTCCTGGGGGGCTACGCGGCCGCCCAACTGAAGGCAGGCGCGACGAGCCTCGAGGTGCTGTTCGGCTGGCCCCTGTGGCTGGGCTGCATCATCGGCATCGTGGTGGTGGTGATCTACTGCTTCGCCGGGGGCATCCGCGCGTCCATCTGGACCGACGCCGTGCAGTCCGGGGTGATGCTGGTGGCGATGGCCATGCTGCTCGCGTCGGCCGTGCACCAGGTGGGCGGCTGGGACGCCCTGGTGGACGGCCTGCGCGCCATCGACCCCCAGTTGGTGGAGTGGGTGCCCCGGGATCTGGCCTTCGGCCTGGGGCTGTACGCCGTGGGCTTCGTCGCCGCGGGCGCAGGCACCATCGGCCAGCCGCACATCCTGGTGCGCTTCATGGCCATCGACTCGGCCAACAGCCTGCCCAAGGCCCGGCGGATCTATGTGGTCTGGTACACGGCGTTCAGCGCCGCCGCCATGGCCGTGGGCCTGTACGCCCGGGTGCTGCTGCCGGATCTCACCGCGGGCCTGGAGGGTACCGCGGCGGTCACCGCCACCGAGAGCGCGCTGCCGCTGATGGCCATCGCGCTGCTGCCCTCGGTGGCCATCGGCCTGATGCTGGCGGGCATCTTCTCGGCCACGCTGTCCACCGCCGACTCCCAGATCCTCGCCTGCTCCGCGGCGGTGACCCAAGACATCCTGCCCCGGCTGAAGGGATCGTACGTCGCGTCCAAGGTGGCCACGCTGGGGGTGGCCGGGGTGGCGCTGCTCATCGCGCTGACCGCGAACGCCGGCGTGTTCAGCCTGGTGCTGGTGGCCTGGGCCGCGCTCGCGGCGTCGCTGGGCCCCGTCTTGCTGGTGCGCCTGTCGGGCGCCCCCCTGCCCCAGCCGCTGGCCGTGGCGATGATGGCCCTGGGCGTGGCGGTGGTGTTCACGTGGGGGGCCGACGCGACCCTGGCCGACGCCATCTACAAGGCGCTCCCGGGCATGCTGGCGCCGCTGGCGCTGTATGGCGTGGTGCGGGCGGTCGCCCCCGGCTGGGTGCGCGCGACGCCAGCCTGATCGCCGCTCAGCCGCCGAAGTTGAAGGGGCCCACCGCGGCCTCACACCCGGCCCAGTTGATGCGGACGTTCTCGGCGTCCATCAGCTCGGGCTCCGGCGGCAGCTTGCCCGGGAAGCCCGTCCAGCCCTCGGGGCCGAAGAAGTCCCCCGACGCCGCCGCGGGATCGGCGCAGCCCCGCAGGATGCCCAGCGCGCCGTCCTCGGCGGACTGCGCGTTCGACATGAAGTCCCCCTCGAGGCTCATGCCGCCGGTCTCGGCCGTGGTGGTCGCCAGGCTGGTCAGCGCCAGGCCCGGGTGGGCGATCATCACCTTGATGTTGGTGATGCCGCGGGCCTCAAGCTCGGCCTTCAGCCCATAGGTGAAGGTGCAGTTGGCCAGCTTCGACTGGTGGTAGCGCGCCCAGCGCGGCCCCGAGAAGCTCGCGTTCTCGGCCGCGGTGCCGTCGCCGCCCAGATCGCCGCCGCGCTTCTCGAAGTACTTCGCCTCGTGGGGCGGCCCCCGGCGGGCCATGGAGGTGTGGTTCACCACCCGGCCCTCGGCGCTCTTGCGCAGCAGCGGGAACAGCGCGCTCGTCAGCAGAAACGGCGAGATGCTGTTGGTCTGAAGCTGCACATCGTAGCCATCCCCCGTGGCCTGATCGGGCAGCGCCATGACGCCCGCGTTGTGGCACAGCACGTCGAGCACGGCGTGGGTGTCGCGGATGTGTTCGGCGGCGCGGCGCACGCTCGCGAAGTCCTGCAGGTCGCACACGACGGCCTCGAAGCGCCCGGTCGGCACCTCGGCCTTCAGGCGGGCGAGGGCGTCGGTGGCGCGGGCGCTCTCGCGGTTGAGCAGCAGCACGTGCGCCCCCAGCCGGGCCAGCTCCCGCGCGCAGACGTAGCCCGTGCCGCTGGTGGTGCCGGTGATGGCCACGACCTTGCCGGTCATGTCCTGCGTGTGCTGGTCGAGGACCGTGGCGAGGTGGCGGGTGGGGATCTGGGTCATGGGGTCTCCAAGCGCTGTGGGCAAGCGGTGTGGGCGCACCCTAACGGACCGCCGCGCGGCGCGCCTGCCTCATGCTGGCGTTGTCTTGCCCAATCCTCTCAACGCTGCCCACCCGGTGTGCGAACCCCTCCCGGCGCGCTACGCTCACGGCCCGTCGCAGAGGGGGTGTACGCCATGGGGTACCGGAGGATCGCTGAGCGGCTCGACCGCATGTTGTCGGGGGCTGACGGCCCCGACGCCGGCACGATCCCTGGCCTGTACCTGCTGCGGGCGACCCAGCCCACCGAGTTCGAGGCGGCCGTCTACGATCCGATCGTCTGCCTGATCCTGCAGGGCGAGAAAGAGACCACCCTCGGCGAGCGCGTGTTCACGGTGTCCGAGGGGCACTGCGTCGTCGTCAGCCACGACGTGCCCGTGCTCGCCCGCATCACCCGAGCGTCGACGGAGGTCCCGTACCTCGCCCTGGTCATCTCGCTGGATCTGGCGGTGCTGCGGAGCCTCTACGACGAGCTGGGCGACGCCGGCGCCGCCCCCGGGGCCGCGTGCTGCCTGGAGGTCGCCCCCGCCGACGACGCGACGGTCGCGGTCATCAGCCGCTACCTGGACCTGCTCGACGATCCGACCGGCGCGCGGGTGCTGCTGCCGCTGGTGCGCAAGGAGCTGCACTACCGGCTCTACACGTCGGCCTCTGGGGCGATGCTGCGCGATCTGCTGCACCGCGACAGCCACGCCAGCCAGATCTCCCGGGCCATCCAGGCGCTGCGAGACGGCTTCCGCGAGCGCCTGTCGGTCAGCGAGCTGGCGAAGGTGGCGGCCATGAGCCCGTCGTCATTCCACCGGCACTTTCGCGCGGTGACCCTGACCACGCCGCTCCAGTACCAGAAGAACCTGCGCCTGACCGAGGCCCGCCGCCTGCTCCGAACGGGCCGCCACTCCGTGGCCGAGGCCGCCTACGCGGTCGGCTACGAGAGCCCGTCTCAGTTCAGCCGGGAGTACGCGCGGGCCTTCGGGGCGCCCCCGAGCGCGGCGCGGCCCGCAGGGCCAGGCGCGGCGGCGGCCGCGGGCTGAGGCGACTGAGGTGGGCCCGCGAGCGTTCTGGCCCTGCCATGGCGGCGCTACTTCCCGAGCGTCGCCTCCAGGCGGAGCTGGGCTGTGTAGTTCAATCATGGGGCGCTCCTTCGCCCGACTTGGCTCGGGCTGGGCGGTGGCTCCAACGATCACCGCGCCCGGCAGCCACGGGATTGACCCGCAGCGGGGCAGCCTCACGGCCAGGTGATCCCGCGGGTGGCCATCAACTCGGTGACCTTGGCGGTGAGGGTGCGGATGGCCGGCATCCGGTAGGTCTGGTCCGCGTTGCCGTGCAGGTAGGGGTAGGGCTTCGCGGTCAAGAAGTGAACGACGCCCCAGTAGCCACGATTGACCACGATGAAGACGCCGGGCGC
>JAUHVS010000512.1 GCA_030424955.1 bacterium
GGCAGGGGGCGGGCGCGCCGCGGCCACCGAGGCCGGCCGCGCCGGCGGGGCGACGGAGGCGGGCCGCGCCGGCGGGGCGATGGAGGCGGGCCGCGCCGGCGGGGGCGTCTGGGCGACCACAGGCGGATCCGGCACGACGTCTATTTCAGGGTCAGGCGGCGGCGCCGGCTCGACCACCGTCAGCGTGCGCTCGGCCGCAGAGGGCGCGCGCCAGTCGGGCGGCAGGTCCCAGCCCGTGTACTGCGCCCGCACGGTGACCGGCCCCTCCGGGGTGTCCGGGTGCAGGCTGATCTCGCTCTCGGCGGCGCCGGCCTTCAGCCGCGTGCGCCCATGCTGGCTGGGGGCGATCAGGCCCATGTCGTCGCTCAGCGTCAGCTCGACGCGGCCCACGTCCACCAGCACCCCCTGGTCGTCGACCACCGTCACCTTCAGGGCCGCCGTCCCCCCGGGCGCCAGGGTCTTGGGCGCCACCGACAGCATCACCCGCGTGGCCCGGCCCACGGTGTAGTGGGCCACCGCCGTGGGATCGGGCGCCTGCCACACCGAGGCCACCGCGGGGTCGAGGCGCACCGCCACCGCGTGCCGCCCCGGCGCCTCGCCCACGGGCCAGGTGAGGGCCTGACCGGTCACCCCCGACTGGACCCGATCCCCTTTTGGATCAAACACTTCCACCGCGATCCGCTGGGCCACCTTGCGGTCGTGGATGCGCACCGCGCGGGGGGTCACCGTCAGCGCGCCCCCGGGGGCGGCGCCCGGCTGGGCCAGGCCCAGGTCGAGCCACACCAGCTGCCGGTAGCCCCGCAGGATCTGCGTCGCCGTGGGGTGCTCGGTGCCCCCGCGGCGCAGGGTGAGGTAGCGGCGGCGCACCTGGTCGGGGTCGTCGGTGTCGAGGCGCCACCAGCGGCCCGGCAGGGTCAGGGTCTGGCCGTCGGACTGCACCTTGCGGGTGGCGTCGCGGTCCCACACGTAGATCGCCCGGGTCTCGAGGTGCTGGTACACGTCGCGCAGCCCGGCCACCCGGGCGCCGGTGCCGTCCAGCCCCTGTTGGTTCCAGGCCAGGTTCTTGGCCGACGCCACGCCGTGGCTGCCCCGGCCGATGTGGCCCTGGTCGATGTTGCGCTCGATCTTGGCCTCGAGCGCGTTCACCGAGCCGAGCAGCGCCTGGGTCACGTCGCCGTAGCCCTTCAGCAGCGAGCCGATGAGCGGCACCTTGTCGCCGAAGTTGCTCATGGCGTGGGCCACGGCGGTCAGCGCCCCCGCCAGGCGCTTGGGCTGCGGCCCGTAGCCCTGGCCGTCCAGATCCTTGAGGGCCTGGGCGAGCGCGTAGGTCTTGGCCACCGCGTCGAGGCCCCGCGCGTACGACCGCACGTCGCGGCCCACCCGCCCCAGCCCGGTGACCAGCAGCTCCGAGCCCAGCACCGTGCCCGCGCCGGCGCTGCCGTACGCCCCGAACTGCGCGTCCAGCTCGCCCACGGCCTCGGCGGCGCCCTTCAGCGCCAGGTAGAGCCCGTGCACCTGCTCCATCCCCATCAGCTCCGCCCGCGCCCCGTTCAGCATGGCCAGGTCGCGATCGGCGGCGGCCCGCGCGGCGGCGGTGGCCCCCGGCGCGCGCAGCACCGCCTGCGCGGCGTCCAGGCGGGCCTGCAGCCGGCCCTCCAACACCTTGCGGAACTGGTCCAGGCCCAGGTGGGCGATCTGGCTGACGCCCTGGGCGGTGGGGCTGGGTTCCGCGGCGCTGGGGGCGGTGATCCCCAGCAGCGCCAGGATCAGCGCGAGGCTGAGGCAGCGCCTCACCCACGGGGTGTGGCGGGCGGCGGACGGCGGCGGCGCGGTGGGCGATGGGCGCAGGCTGGCCATGGGCACCTCCTGGACAGGCCAGGGGGCAAGCACTGCCCGTGCCGGGGGCTCAGCCCTTTGGCCACCGCAGGGGGCGCCACCGCCCGGTGCCGCGGGCGGCCTCAGGCGGGCGCCCGCGGTGACAGCGCCGGGTGATCAGGTGCCCTGGTCGGGATCGGCGTCGGGCGCGCCCCCCTCGTCGGGCGGCAGCGCCGGCTCGCCGGGGTCGCCGGGGCCGTCCACGCGGCCCTCGCCATCGCCGGGCAGGCCGGGATCGGCCGGGAACACGGCCTGCGCGTCCGCCGCCAGCCCGTCGTCCAGGCCGTGGGCCGTCACGCCGACGCCGCTGACCGCGAACAGGTGGTCGCCGATGATCAGGCTGCGCTCGATGCCGGGCGCCCAGCGATCCTCAGACAGCCCCATGTGGTGCACGAAGCCGGCGTCCGCGAAGCCGTCCGCCGTGGACACCGTGTACATCTCCAGGCCCACGTGCGGCTCGGGCCGCACCTCGGGCGGATCGCGGTCGGGCCCCCCGCCCCAGCCGCCCTCGCCGTAGTCCTCGATGGGCACCGCCACCAGGTTGCGGGGCGCCCAGTACAGGAAGGCGTGGTGGTCGTAGAGCGCGCCGCTCCAGCCCTGGCCCAGCGACTGGGTGTGCGCCAGCGTCGGGTTCGCGAAGTCGCTCACGTCGAACAGGCTCAGCTGCATGCCGGTGATCTGCCCCTCATCGGTGGCGCTCTGGCCGATGCCGATCAGGTGGGCGTCGCCCAGGGGGTGCAGGTAGGTCGAGAACCCGGGCACGTGCAGCTCGCCCACCTGCTGCGGCGCGGTGGGATCGCTCAGGTCGAAGGTGAACAGCGGATCGGTCTGGCGGAAGGTGACCATGAAGCCGCGATCGCCCATCAGCCGCACCGCGTAGATGCGCTCGGTGCGCGCGATGTCGGTGACCTGGCCGGTGACCGCCAGCCCCCCGTCCGCCTCACCCATCACGAACAGGTGGTTGGTGGGCTCGAAGTCCTCGATCTGGTTCTCGGTGGTGGCGATGCGCAGGTGATCGGCGTGCTCGCCCAGGCTGAACTGGTTGAGCGGCGTGCCGAACACCCGGCCGCTGCCGCGGTAGGCCGCCGGCGCCTGGGCCTGGCCGATGGCCAGCTTGTGGATCTGGGTCGCCTGCCGCTGGGGCATGGGCTCGGCCGCCTGGCCGTCCATGCGCTGCCCCATGCCGTCGGGCACGGGATCGGGGGTCGCGCTGGCGCCGCTGCTCGCGCCGCCGGTGTCGCTGCCGCCCGCCTCGCTCGGGGTGACCGTGCCGGCGCCGCCCTCGACCGCGATGGCCACGTCGCTGCCGCCCCACAGCCAGCCCGAGTGGTTGACGGTGGTGAGGTAGAGGCTCTCGCGGCTGGCGTACACCACGCCCGGGGCGGTGACGACGGCCGGATCGGCGAAGCCGGCGGCGGGATCGTCCAGATCCACGCTGATCACCGCCGTCACGCCGTGGCCCGCGGGCTCACCGGGGCGGTGGAACTGGCGACAGGCCGCGATGGGCGCGGCCACCGCCTCGCCCTCGGCGTAGTCCACCCGGTACGGGATCCAGTCCGACAGCTCGGTGTCCTCGATGAGCGCGCGCATGGCGGCCTCGAAGTCCACCTCCTGGGCGTCCCGGCGGGCCTCGAAGCTGCCCTCGGGCGCCGGCGCGGGGTCGGCCTCGATGGGCTCGGGCTCGGTCGGCTCGGGTTGACCGACGTCCCCCGGCTCGGCCCGGGGCGGCTGGCCGCCGACGGTCGTGCCGCCCCCCGACATCCCCGGCAGATCGCTGAAGTCCACGTACTGCGCCGCATCGAAGTGCACCACGACCCGCGCCGTGCCCTCGACCAGGCGCGCGGTGATGATCTCGCCCTCGACCACGGTCAGGCGCTGCTGCTGCGGGGCCGCCCGGTCGCTCACGTCATACACGGCGATCTGGGCCTTGTTGGTGCGCGCGAAGCGCTCGGGCACGTCGGCCGGCTGGGCGCCGGGCAGCGCGCCCCAGCGGGTGCCGATGACCGCCAGACGGTCGCCGTCGAGCAGCAGCTGCGCGCCGTACAGCCCCAGGGCCGTCTCGCTCTGCAGCGACAGATCGGCGGCGGCGTAGATCAGCAGCCGCGAGCCGCGCACGAGGTACAGAAACTCGCCGTCCGTCTTGACCTGATCGGGCTCGTCGACGCCGGCCTCCTGCACGTTGGTGCCGCTGAAGTCGACGCCCTCTTCACCGCCGCCCGCGCCGCCCAGATCGCCGCCCGGGGCCTGGTTGCCGCCGCCCTCGGCCGAGGGCGCGCCGAGGGCGTCATCGAAGCCGCGGCCGCCGCCCATCCAGCCCCAGTGCTGCACCTCGGCCAGGGCCTCGGCCTGGAAGTAGCCGAGCAGGGCGTCGCAGTCGTCGAAGGCCCGCAGCGAGGTCTGGATCTGTCCAGTGCTGCCGGTGCCGTCACCGCCGCCATCGCAGGCGGGCAGGCCCAGGGCGCACAGGGCGGCCAGCGCCAACGGCTTTCCACGGCCCAGCGTCAGATTTCCGAAGCGGCGGGCCAGCAGACGGTCAAGGGTAGTCATGGTTGCCTCCTCCCAAGCGGGTGATGCCCCGGATCAAAGCATACGGCGTGCCAGCCGGAGGCCCGGGGCGGGGGGTCGGCGGCGGCTCGCCCGGTCGCCCCGCGGTCACACCCGCCGTGACCTCAGGGACGCGCCGCCGCGGCCGGGGCGGGCCCCAGCACCCCCTGGCGCACCAGGCGCCGCGCGGTGGCCGCCATGTGACGCCCCTGCGCGGGATCCAGGAACGGCGCCCGCTCGCCCGTGCGGGTGTAGCTCATGAGGTTGTCGGGCACCTGGCTGTGCGCCGCCTGACCCAGGTAGTGCCCCAGCTCGTGCCCGAGCACCCCGGGCGCGCTGTAGGCCGCCAGGATCACGAAGCGGGTGCGGGCCTTCGCGCCGGGTGTGCGCACCTTCCAGTGCACGCCCTGCCGGGGCCGGCCAGCCTCGTGGATGTCCATCAGCCGGGTCACCACCTGCACGTTGATCACCTTGGGGCGCTGGGC
>JAUHVS010000513.1 GCA_030424955.1 bacterium
GTCGTGCTCGGTGAAGCGCCCCGTGGCACGCCGGGGCCGCCCGCCTCGAGCAGCGCCACCCACTCGTGGGGGTGGCTCAGGCCGCGGCGCCGGGCCGCCACCACCCGGGTCTCGTAGTCGGTGTGCGGCTCCAGCGGCTCATCGGACGCCTCGGCGGTGTGCAGGCTGAGCTGCCCGCCCGGCCGGCTGATGGCCAGGTCCGTCAGCGGCGACACCCCGCCGGGCGCGTCGGGATCGGCGAAGCGCGCGCGCACCAGCACCTTCTCGAGGCCCACCCGCACCGCCGCCGGCGCGAGCCGGGCGATGTAGTCGTACAGGGTCTCGACGGGCACCGGCACCACCGGCAGCACGTGCAGCGTGATGCGGTTCCAGTGCATGCGCTTGCGCGGATCGAGGGCCGCGCGCTCGGTCTGGATCGCCCGCACCGCCGCGTGCAGCACCCGCTCCACGTGGGGCATGTGCAGCCCCTCGCCCTTGCCGCGGGCCAGGCTGCGGATCTCGCCGTGGGCGAGCAGGCGCACGTCGTCGGGGTTAACGTGGGCCTTCGCCCGCAGCAGCACCACCTCGTCGCTTGCGGGGCGGCGGTCCACCTCGAAGGCCGCCAGCCGGTCGAGCTGCAGCCGCTGCGCGGTGGCCGGCAGCAGGTCGCGCCAGGCGGCGATCTCGGGGCCCCACCCGGCGTAGCAGCGCACCGCCGGCAGGGTCGCGTCGCCCACGGCCGCCAGGCACAGCGTCTGCCACGGCACCACCGGCCCGTCCTCGGCGCCCAGCCCCAGGGCGGCGACGCACGCGTCCACCAGGGCGTCGGGGGCGCCAGCGCCGGCCACCACCACGTCCAGCCGCACCAGGGGCACGTCGCCCTCGGCCGCCGCCCGGATGAGGGCGGGCGCCGCCTCGGGGGTGGTGGTCACCACCCAGCGCAGCGCGCCGGCGGCGCCCACGGCGAAGCCGGGCTGGCCTCCCACGGTCACCGGCCGCACGGGCTCGCTGGGGGTCTGCCACTCCAGCCGCCGGGCCACCGCCTCGGCCGCCACGGGGCAGCCCGCGATGGCCTGGGGCGCCATGCCCGCCAGCAGGGCCTCGGGGGCCGCCACCAGCGCCGTCCAGTCGGCGCGGCCGCTGCGCAGGCGCTCCAGCAGGGCCCCCGCGCGCACGTCCCCGAGCCGGCAGAGCCGCTCGAAGGCCGGGCGCTCGTAGCACACGTAGCGGGTCTGGTCGGCCGCCTCGGCCACGGCGCCGAAGCGCGCGGGGTCCAGATCGGCCAGCCGGTCCAGCAGCTCCACGGGCGCCGGCCCGTCTACCCCGGCCGCGACCGCCGCCAGGGCGTCCAGCGCCACCGAGGTCTGGGCCTGGATCCCCCGGCCTGCGCGGTCCAGGCGCCGCAGGGGATCGCGCAGATCCACGGCGGCCAGATCGGTGACCCCGTGGTGCGCGAGGGCCCGGGCCACCGCCCGCCGGCGCTCGGCGGACAGGGCGTCGGGGCCACGGCGGCGCAGGGTCTCGAGCCACAGGCCCGCCGACACCGCGTCGGCGGCGCCGTCCAGGGCCGCGCGCTGGGCCGGGCGCCGCTCGAACAGCTCGGCGATGTCGGCGAAGGCCGCCAGCACCGCCGGCGCCCCCTCAGCGGTCAGCCGGGCGCGATCCACCACGGTCTGCGCCGGGTCGCGGTCCCAGCCCACCAGGCCGGCCACCAGCCGATCGGCCGGCGGGCCCCCGTCGGTGGTGCCCCAGGGGGCCGCCGCCAGCGGCGAGGCGGTCGCCACGGCCTCGCCCTCGGGCGCGACCACCACCAGCACCTGGCCGGCCGCCACCTGCTCCCCCTCTGCCACCCGGAGCTCGCGCACCCGCCCGGCCTGCGGGGCCACGACCCGCACCTCCATCTTCATGGACTCCACCAGCGCCACGCAGGCGCCGGCCTCGACCCGGTCGCCCACCGCGACGGGCAGGCTCAGCACCAGCGAGGCCGACGGGGCCACCAGCGCGCCCCCGCGATCCACCGCGACGCGGTGCGAGACGCCATCGACGAGGTAGGTGTCGTCGCCGGGCGCCCGCTCCACGCGGTGGCGGGCGTCGCCCACGGTGAGCACCACCTCGGACTCGCTGGCGACACGGCGCTCCACGTCCAGCGTGCCGGCCTCGGCCACCACCCGGAACCGCTCGGGCCCCGTGCGGTACACCGTCAGCGCCTCGCCCACCTCCACCCGGTGGCGGTCGGGGCCCCCGCCGCGGCGGTCGCCCTCCACCAGGAAGCGGTCGATGGCGGCCGCCAGCGCGGCGACCCACGCGCCCGGGGGCGGGCCCAGGATCAGCCGGTCCACCAGGGTGATGTCGGGGGTGCCGGCGCGCACGGCGGGCGCGTCGAGCAGGTCCCGCAGCCAGGCCAGGTTGTGGGTGCCCCCCTCGATGATCAGCCGGGTCTGCTCCAAGGCGCGGGCGAGCCGGGCGAAGGCCGTGGGCCGGTCGGGGCCCCAGGCGATGATCTTCGCCACCAGGGCGTCGAACTCCGGCGAGATGACGTCGCCCTCGGCGAAGCCGGTGTCCACCCGCAGGCCGGGGCCCGTCGGCGGCACGAAGCGCACGATGCGGCCGGGCGCGGGCGCGAAGCCCTGGTGGGGGTCCTCGGCGCAGACCCGCGCCTCGACGGCCCAGCCCCGGGGCGCGGCGACCTCGGGCAGGGGCAGGCCCAGGGCCACCTCGATCTGCGCGCGCACCAGGTCGACGCCGTAGATGGCCTCGGTGACGGGGTGCTCCACCTGCAGCCGGGTGTTGACCTCCAAGAAGCACGCGGTGTCGGTGCTGGGGTCGTAGAGGAACTCCACGGTGCCTGCGCTGCGGTAGCGGGCCGCGGTGCACAGCCGGTGCGCGGCGCCCATCAGCCGGCGGGCGCTCGCCTCGGGCAGCACCGGCGCCGGGGCCTCCTCGATGACCTTCTGCCGGCGCCGCTGCAGCGAGCAGTCCCGCAGGCCCAGCACCTGCACGTTGCCCTCGCCGTCGCCCAGCACCTGCACCTCGATGTGCCGCGCGGGCTCCACCAGGCGCTCCAGCATCACGCCCTGGCTGCGGAAGGAGCGGGCCGCCTCGTCGCGCGCCGCGATGAAGGCCGCGCCCACCTCCGACAGGTGGTCCACCCGCCGGATGCCCCGCCCGCCGCCGCCGCCGGCCGCCTTGACCAGCAGGGGCAGGCCCACGGCGCTCGCCGCCGCCTCGGCGGCCTCGGCGCTGTCGACGATGGCCCAGGGCGCCACCGGCACGTCGCACGCCTCGGCGAGCTGCTTCGCGCGGATCTTGTCGCCCAGCAGCGCCATGGTCTCGGGCCGCGGCGCCAGCAGGGTGATGCCCGCGGCCTCCAGGGCCGCCGCGAACTCGGCGTCCTCGCTGGCGAAGCCCCAGCCGAGCCACGCGGCGTCGCACTCGGCCTCGAGCAGGGCCGCCACCACCGTCGGGGCGTCCAGGTAGGCCGCCCGCCCGGCGCCGATGCGGCGGGCGTGATCGGCGCGGCGCACGAAGAGCGCGTCTGCGTCCTGATCGGTGTAGAGCGCCACCGACGCGGGCGCGCCGCCGGGGGTCCAGGCCATGGCCTCCAGGGTGGCCAGGAAACGCACCGCGGGCTCCCCACGGTTCACAATGCCAATGCGTCGCATCCCTCAGCCCTCCAACGCCACGACCGCGCCGGCGACGTCGCCGGTGTGGGTCAGGCTCAACCAGGTGTGTCGCACCCCCAGGGCATCGGCGATGCGCTGGGCGTCGGCGTGCAGCCGAAGCGCGGGCCGCCCGTAGGCGTCGCGCACCACCTCCACCGACTGCGGATCGAGCCGCGCGGTCAGGGGGGGCTGGGGCCGCCGGGCGGCGCCCAAGGCCTTGATGAAGGCCTCCTTGGCGGCGAAGCGCGCCGCCAGATGTTCAGCCGGCTCGCCCACGGTGCTGTGGGCGTAGGCCTGCTCGTCTGCCGTGAAGGTGCCGCGCACGGCGTCCGTGGCGGGGTCCGCCAGGGCCGTGCGCCAGAAGGCCACCGAGGCCAGGTCCATGCCGAGGCCGATCAACACGCCGCCCCCTCCCCCAGCAGCAGCGCCGACACGTCGCGGGCCGGATCCGCCACCCGCGCGGCGAACAGCGGCGCGTCGCCCAGGCGCACGGCGTGGGCGGCGGCCACCCGGCCCCGCTCCCGCTGGGCGCGGCGATCGCCATAGGCCGCCAGCGCGTCGGCCGGCAGCCCGGCCAGCAGCACGTCGGGGTGCACCACCAGCACCGCGGCGCCCACATGGCCAAAGCCCAGGCTCGTCACCAGCGCGGCCTTGAGCGCGCCGGGGCCCACCTCGATGGGCACGTCGGGGAAGGCCAGCGGCGTGCGCCCGGCCAGCCGCGGATCGGGGCACTCCAGGTTGCGCATCGCGGGGATGACCCCGTCGCCCATCGCCTGCAGCGCGCCGATGATCTGCCACGCCGCGGCGCCGCCCTTGCTGTGCCCCGTGAGCGCCTTCTGGGCCACCACCGGCAGCGGGTGCCCGGCGCGCCGCCCCAGGGCGGCCGCGAGATCGGCGTGCAGGGCCGTCTCGTTGAGGTCGTTGGCGTCGGTGCTCGTGCCGTGGATCGACACCAGCCCGACGTCATCGGCCCCCAAGCCCAGCGCCGACAGCGCGCGGGCCAGCGGGGAGCGCGCCCCGCCCGCGGCGATGGACAGCAGCCCCGGCCCCGGCGCGGGCACCGAGCGCTGCAGGCCGTCGGTGCGCGACCAGGCGCCGCCCACCAGCCCGTAGATGGGCAGGCCGAAGGCCAGCGCGCGGTCGGCCCGGCAGAGCAGCAGGGTGCCGCCGCCCTGGGCCTCGACGAAGCCGCCGCGGCGGGCGTCGCACGGCCGGCTGGCCTCGTGCAGCGCCAGCCCGCGGGCCGCCAGCGTGCCGGCG
>JAUHVS010000514.1 GCA_030424955.1 bacterium
CCGCTTCGGCCTGCGGGGCCCCCTCGACAACTGCGCGGTGGCCAACCCCGATCAGGCCGATCAAGACGGCGATCGCGTGGGCGACGCCTGCGACGCGGACATCGATGGGGACGGCGTGCCCAACGATCGCGACACCTGCCCGCGGGTGCCCGACGCCACCCAGCGCGACGTGGACGACGACGGCGTGGGCGACGCCTGCCAGCCCGACCTGGACCGCGACGGCGTGCCGACCCCCATCGACAACTGCCGGGTGCGGGCCAACCCCGACCAGCGCGACACCGACGGCGACGGCGAGGGCGACGCGTGCGACGTCGACGACGACGGCGACGGCGTGCCCGACGTGCGGGACAACTGCCCGCTGGTGGCCAACCCCGACCAGGCCAACCGCACGGGCGTCGGCGCGGGCGACGCCTGCGCGGGCGACAACGACGGCGACGGGGTGCCCCGGGGCCACGACAACTGCTGGCTCGTGGCCAACGCCTCGCAGCAGGACCGCGACGGCGACGGCCTGGGGGACGCCTGTGACCCCGACCGCGACGGCGACGGCGTGCCAGACGCCCAGGACGACTGCCCCGACCACCCCGATCCCGCCCAGGTGGCCGCGCTGCGCATCATGGACGGCGAGCGCTGCGTGGGCGTGCGCCAGCCCGTGGAGGGCGCGGCCGACGCGGACGGGGACGGCCGCCCCGACGCCGTGGACAACTGCCCCGCGGTGGCGAACGCGACCCAGAGCGACGTGGATGGGGACGGGCAGGGGGACGCCTGCGACGCGGACGCCGACGCGGACGGGATCGCCGCGGGGGACACCTGCCCGCGGGTGCCCAACCCCGACCAGGCCGACCTCGACGGCGACGGCCTGGGGGACGCCTGCGACCTCGATGACGACGGCGACGGCGTGCTGGACGTGGCTGACGTGTGCCCCCGCCACCCGGATCCGCTGCAGGCGGATCGCGACGGCGACGGGGTGGGCGACGCGTGCGACACCTGCCCGGCGTGGGCGGCTTTGGACCAGGCCGACGCGGACGGGGATGGGCTGGGCAACCCGTGCGACCCCGACGCGGACGGCGACGGCGTACTCGACCGCCAGGACAACTGCCGCGGGACGCCCAACCCCGATCAGGCGGACGGCGACTGCGACGGGCTGGGCGACGCCTGCGACGCGGTGCAGGGGGTGTGCCCATGAGCGCGCGGGTGAGTGCGGCGGGGGGCGGGCGGCGGCTGGCGCCGGTGGCTTTGTGGGCGGCGGGCGCGTGGGCGGTGACCCTGTGGGCGGCGCCCGCCTGGGCTGGCGCGCCGGACATGCAGGCGGTGCCCCACGGCGACACGGTGGGCTGCGCGATGTGCCACACCGATCGAGATGATCTCAATCAGATCAATGACTTCGCGCGGGCCTTCGCCGCCGCGGGGCGCACGTGGGGCCCAGCGCTGGCGGCTGGCGACGCGGACGGCGATGGCCGCAGCAACGGCGAGGAGCTGCAGGACCCCGAGGGGGCTTGGCGACCCGGCGATCCCCCACCCGGCGACGCCGCGGCGGTGACGCCCCCCGGCGAGGCGTCGGCGGCCAACACCCCCGACGCGGGGCCGCCCCCAGCCGACGGGGGCCCACCCCCCGCCGAGTGCCCGGCGGTGCCCGTGGGCGCGCCCTGCGCCGATGACCCGGACTGTGGCGCCGGGGGCGTGTGCTTCCGCGGCGTGGGCGGTGGCTACTGCACGGTGGTCGGCCCCGAGCCCTGCTGCCCTGCGGGGAGCACGGCGCTGCCCGCCCTGGACCTGTGCGTGCGCCGGTGCACCACGGCCGCGGACTGCCCCGCCCGCGAGGGCCGCCGCTGCGAGGGCTCGGCCTACTGCTGGGGCTGCCGGGTGGGCGACGGCGCCGCGAGCGGGCAGGCCTGCGCCGGGCACGACGACTGCGGGGCGGACGCCACCTGCGTCACCACCTGGGGCGCCGACGGGCCCGCCATCGAGGGGGGCGTCTGTGCCCTCGACAGCCCGCACTTCTGTTGTCCCCCGGGCACCCAGGCCGTGCCGGCCGGCACGGTGGCCTGGTGCCTGCCGGCCTGCCGCCAAGACAGCGACTGCGCCCGCGAGGGGTGGGGCTGCGATCACGCCCAGGGCGGGGTGTGCTGGCCGGGGGCCATGGCGCCGCCGGTGGACGCGGGGGCGCCCCAGGCAGACGGTGGGGCCGCCGACGCGGGCGTGGCGCAGGACGCAGCGCCCAGCCCCGACGCGGCCCCCGGCCGCCCCGACGCGGCGCCGGGTGGGTCGGGCAGCACGGACGACGGCGGCTGTGGCTGTGATCTGGCCGGGCGCGGGGCCCCGCCGGCGGCGTGGGTGTTGGGGCTCTTGCTGCTGGGGCTGCGGCGCCGGCGGCGGCGCTGAGGCCCGCTCAGCCTGGGGCGCTCAGCCCGGGGGCGCCCCCTCGGGGGTGTCGGCGCGGCGCCGCAGGTTGCCCTCGGGGTGGGCCAGCTCGGCCAGCACCACCGTGGCGAAGGCGCCCTTCGGCAGGGTGAAGGCCGCGTGAAGCTGATCCCCCGCCACGCTCACCTGCAGATCCTGGGGGATGAGGGTCGCCGGTCGCCGGCTGCCCGGCGCCAGCCGCGCCAGGGCCGCGAGGCGCTCGGGCGTGAGCCCGAAGGCCGCGATGGCGCTCTGCTCGCGCAGGGCCGCGCGGTCCGCCGCGGCGAAGCACTTGGGCCCGATCATGGGGCCGGTGGGCACCACCTCGCCGCTCTCGACCCGGGGGCCGTCCGCGGCGGCGTCCTCGCTGGTGAACACGCCCCCCGAGTCGCGCTTCTGCAGCACGTCGCCCGGCACCAGGCGGTACAGGTCGCCCGCGGTGATGCGCCAGCCGAGCCAGTGGTTGAACACCGCGGACTGCAGGGCGCTCGCCAGGAACTCCGGATCGAGGTTGCCGCGGCGGTGGCGCGGGGCGCCGGCGTCGAGCAGGTCGAGGGCGCGCTGCACGTTCTGCAGCCCGAAGCGCTGCTCGCCGTAGTAGTTGGGCACGCCCCGCTCGATGGCGGCCTGCAGCGCCGGCAGGCGCGCGGCGGCCTCGGGGTGCACACCCCGCAGCACCACCGTGAAGCGGTTGCCCTTCAGGTGGCCCATGCGCAGCTTCTGGCCGTGGCGGGCGACCTCGAGGATCTCCAGGCGGTCGTCGTCGACGGGCTTGGGCTCGGCGGGCAGCGAGAACCACTGGGTGGTGACCGCCCACTTGTCCTTGCGGCCCGCGCTGCCCACGCTGCGCAGCCCGACGCCCGCCGCCTGGGCGAGCATGCCCTTGGCCTGCGCGGTGGTGAGGCCGGTCTTGCGGATCCGCACGAAGAAGTGGGTGCCCTCGCCGCTGGGGGCGTAGGCCGGGATCTCGTCGACGCGGAAGTCAGCGGGCTCGGGAGCGAGGTAGCCGCCGGTCCCGGGCAGGTGCGCGGTGGCCAGCGGGCAGCCCGGCTGCCCCGGGTGGTGGGGCGGCAGGCCGCGGGGGGGGCTCACTCGGGGGTCGCGGGCGCGGCGGGGTGGACGCGGCGGTCCAGCAGCTCGGCCAGGTCGAGCACCTGCACGGCGTCCTCCTGGTTGCGGCCCTTCACGCCGTCATCGACCATGGTCATGCAGAAGTTACAGGCCACCGCGATGACGTCGGGCTTGGTCTCGAGCAGCTCATCGGTGCGCACGTAGTTGATGCGCTTGCCGATATCCATCTCCATCCACATCTGGCCACCGCCGGCGCCGCAGCACAGGCCCTTCTGGTGGTGGCGCTCGCTCTCCACGCGGGTGACGCCGGGCAGGGCGTCGATGATGTCGCGCTGGGGGCTGTAGATCTCGTTGTAGCGCCCGAGGTAGCAGCTGTCGTGGTAGACGACCTTCTGGCTCGCGGCCGCGGCGTCGGCGCCCGGCGAGAGCTTGCCCTCCTTGACGAGCTGGCTGAGCAGCTCGCTGTGGTGCACCACCTCGTAGTGGCCGCCGAACTGCGTGTACTCGTTCTTGAGCGTGTTGTAGCAGTGGGGGCAGTGGGTCACGATCTTCTTCACGCCGGCCCCGTTGAGGGTCTCGACGTTCTTCTCGGCCATCTGCTGGAACAGGTACTCGTCGCCCAGGCGGCGCGCGGAGTCGCCGGTGCAGGTCTCGTCCTTGCCCAGGATGGCGAAGTCGACGCCCGCGCTGTTCATCAGCCGCGCCATCGACTGCGTGACCTTCTGGGCCCGCGCGTCGAGGGCGCCCGAGCAGCCCACCCAGTACAGGTAGTCGGCGGGCTCCTTCTTGAAGCGCTTGACGGGGAAGTCCAGCCCGTCGGTCCACTTCTCGCGCTCACGCTTCGACAGGCCCCAGGGGTTGCCCTTGCGGTCCATCTTCTTGAGCGCCTGATCGGCGCCGTGGCCCACGGCCCCCTCGCTCATGCTCAGGTAGCGGCGCATGTCGATGATGTCGGGGATGTGCTCGTTGCCGACGGGGCAGACCTCCATGCACGCGCGGCAGGTGGTGCAGGACCACAGCACGTCCGGGTCGATGACGCCCTTGTTGTCGGGGGTGGTCAGCAGCCACTTCGGATCGTCGAGATCGATCTTGTCGCCGTTGTGCACCGCCTTGAAGCGATCCTCCATGTGGTGCTTCAGGTCGACGATGATCTCCATCGGCTTCAGCGGCTTGTCGCTGAGGGCCGCGGGGCAGTTGTCGTTGCAGCGCCCGCACTCGGTGCACGCGAGGCCGTCGTAGACCTGCTTCCAGCTGAGATCCTCGAGGTTCTTGGCGCCGAAGTGCTCGGGGCCCTCGTCGTCCTCGGAGAACGCCAGATCCATCTTGCGGATCTGGCCGCGGGGCTCGAGGCCCATGAAGAAGATGTTGAGCGGGGCCGCGAACACGTGGCTGTGCTTCGAGAAGGGCACGTAGTTGC
>JAUHVS010000515.1 GCA_030424955.1 bacterium
CGCCCGTGGCACAGCCCATGCACACCGCGGTCACCCGGCGGGCGCAGCCCCCGCCCCCGTGACGGCCGAGGTGAGCGCATGAAGCTGGAGCGCTACGAGCTCAAGTACCGCATCCCGCTGGATCTGGAGGCCCCGATCCGCGAGCACGTCGCGCGCTACTGCGCCATCGACCCCGCGGCCCAGGCCGGGCGCTACCGCATCGCGAGCCTGTACCTCGACACCCCCGACCTGCGGCTGTACCGCGAGACCCTCGATCGCCAGGCGCGGCGGTTCAAGCTGCGCATCCGGCGCTACGACGGCCCGGCGCACTACGTCGAGATCAAGCACCGCATCAAGGACGTCATCGCCAAGCAGCGGGTGCGCGTGCCCGACGGCCAGTGGCCCGCGTGCTGGCACGATCCGCGGCTGGCCGTGGACCACCCCACCTGGCACGGCTTCGTGGCCCGCGCCCTGCGCTGGGGCGTGCAGCCCACGGCCGTCGTGCGCTACGAGCGCGAGGCCTGGGCCGGCGTGGCCGAGGAGTACAGCCGCGTCACCTTCGACCATCACCTGACGGTGTCGCGGCCCACGGGCTGGGCGGTGCCCATCGACGGCCACTTCGAGCCCATGGATCTGCCCCACCGCTTCGGGCTGGGCCCCGAGTCGGGGGTCGTGCTGGAGTTGAAGGCGCTGAAGTCCGTGCCCCTGTGGATGCGCGATCTGATCCGGCGCTTTGGCCTGGGCCGCAGCGGGTTCTCGAAGTACGGGGCCGCCGTCGAGACCCTCAGCGTCGACCGGCTCCGCTGGGCGCCGCGCACCCTCCCGCGGAGCTCGGCGTGAACCTGGAGAGCCTGCTCTCGACCGGCCTGGGCGGCACCTCCCCCGGGCAGGCGCTGCTCGCGCTGCTGCTGGCCTTCGTGCTCGGCCAGGCGCTGGCCTTTGTGTACGAGTGGACCTACGAGGGCCTGAGCTACCAGCGCAGCTTCGTGCAGACCCTGGTGCTCGGCGCCGTGGTCGCCGCCCTGCTCATGCTCGCCATCGGCGACAACCTCGCCCGCGGGCTGGGGATCCTGGGCACCATGGCCCTGGTGCGGTTCCGCACCAACGTGCGCGACGCCCGCGACATGATCTTCGTGTTCGCGGCCCTCGCCATGGGCGTGTCCACGGGCGTGCAGAGCCACGCCATCGCGCTGATGGGCTGCGCCGCCTTCTGCGCCACGGCCGTGGTGGTGGAGTGGATGCCCTTCGGCCAGCGCCAGCACTACGACGGCATGCTGCGCTTCTGGCTGCCCCGCGGCACCGACGGCGTCGAGCCCCTGCGCGCCGTGCTCAACGCCCACTGCCGCACCTTCACCCTGGTGGCCCTGCGCGACGCCGGCCAGGGCGAGATCATGGAGTACGCCTACCAGGTGCGCATGCGCCGCGGGGAGCACCGCGAGGCCCTCGTGCGGGACCTCGAGGGCTTCGAGGGCATCGGCGGCATCACCCTGCTCCTGCAGGACGCGAGCACGCAGGCATGAGCCGCCTCAAGGTCACCGCCGCGCTCTCTGCGTGGGCCCTCGCCGCCATCGCTGCCGGTGCGCTCTGGTGGCAGACCCGCCCCGTGCGCGGCCCTGTGCCCGGCGTGGTGGCCGCGCCCACCCACGTGCTCGCCTCGCCGAGCGCCGGCCGCCTGCTGGCGGTCACCGTGGCGCCCGGAGAGGCCGTGGAGGCCGGCCAGGCCCTCGCCCGGCTGCGCACCGACGACATCGACGCCGAGCTGGCCGTGGCGCGGGCCGAGCTGACGGCCCTCATCGACCGCATGGAGGCCGAGTCGGTCACCCTGCGGCGCGCCCTGCAGCGCGAGACCCTCGACACCCAGGCGAAGCTGGCGCAGGCCCAGGCGAACCTCGCCGGCGCCCGGGCCCACCAGGCCGCCGGGCTGGCGGAGCGCAAGGCCCTGTCGACCCAGCTCGACCGCCTCGAGGGCGCCCTGCGCGAGGGCCTGACCGCCGTCGACCACCTCACCGGCCTGCGGGCCCGGGAGCGCTCGCTGGCGCGGTCCACGGCGCTCACGCCGATGCAGCTCAAGGCCTGGCAGACCCTCACCGAGCACATGAACGCCGCGCTGCTCGCCGTGGATGACGCCACCGTGGCCGTGCGCCTCAAGCCCCTGGCCGCCGACGTGGCCGTGCAGCGCCGCCGGCTCGAGGCCCTGCTGGCCCGCCGCGAGGCCCGGATCCTGCGGGCGCCCGCCGCCGGCGTGGTCGCCCAGATCCTGCACCGCACGGGCGACACCGTCGCCGCCGGCGAGCCGGTGGTGCAGCTGCGTGGCGCCGCTGATCAGGTGGTGGCCTGGCTGCCCGCCGAGGCCGTGGACCGGCTGGTGCCCGGGCAGACCGTCAACGTGCAGCTGCGCCGCGGCGCGCTGCAGATCGCTGGCGTCGTGGACCGCATGGGCCCGGCCCTCGAGGCCCTGCCCGCCCACCTGTGGCTCAACCCCGACCGCCCGCGCTGGGGTCGCCCGGCCTACGTGCGCCTGACCGCCCCCGCCGCGCCCCTGGTGGCCGGCGAGCCCGTGCAGCTCAGCCTGGGCGCCGCCCCCACCGGCGCGCTGGCCGCTGCCCCCGCGCCCCCGCCGGGCCCCGCCCTGATGACGGTGCCCAAGGCCCTGTGGCAGGTCAGCCGCTTCGAGCCCAGCGGGGGCGTGTGGGTGCCAGCCCTCGGGCGGGTGCTGATGGTGAGCGACGACACCGGCCTGGACGGCGAGGCCAGCGAGGGCGCGCCGTGGGTCTTCGGCTTCGATCCCGACGGCCACGTCGATCCAGCGCCGATCCCGCTCCACGGGCTGGCCGCGGCCGCCGGCCTCGACGTCGTGAGCGATCTGGAGTCCATCACCCGCAGCCCCGACGGCGATCTGTGGCTGCTCGCCTCGCAGTCGGTCAGCCGCAAGGGCAAGCGCAAGCCCAAGCGCCAGCTGCTGCTGCAGGTGCGCCCCACCGACGGCCGGCTGGTCGTGCTGGCCGCCGCGCCGCTGTTCCCGCGGCTGCGCCCGCTGCTGACCGACGCCGAGGCCCAGGCCCTGGACATCGAGGCCATGACCTGGGTGGACGGCGCCCTGCTGCTGGGCCTCAAGGCGCCCCTCGACGCCCAGGGGCACGCCCGCCTGTGGCGCCTGGCCGATCCCGCCGCGGCCGCGCGGGGCGACGCCGCGGCCGTGCCCACCCCCGTCGGGGCCGTGGCGCTGCCCACGGGGGCCGACGGCGCGCCGGGCGGGTTCAGCGACCTGCTGCTGGATGGCGGCCGGCTGCTCGCCACCTCGACCCTGGCCGACGGCCCCGCCCAGGGCTGCGCCTGGCAGATCCCGTGGCCCCTGACGGCCGCGGCCCCGAAGCGGCTGGCCTGCTGGCCCGACCTGAAGCCCGAGGGCCTCGCGCGCACGCCCCAGGGGGTGCAGGTGTACTTCGACGCGATGCCCCCGCGCTGGGCGCCGCTGCCGTGACGGCGATCCCTCGATGGGGCTGGGCGCGCCTGGGCCTGGGCCTGGGCCTGGGCCTCACCCTGCCCGGCTGCTACCACGGGCCCGCCATGCTGCCCGACCCCACGCCCGAGGCCCGCGCCGCCGCCCAGTTTGATGGCTGTGAGGCCGCCGTCCGCCACGCCCTGGCGACCCACCCCACCCTGGCGGCCGCCCGCCGCGGCGAGGCCGTGGCGCGGATCGACGCGGCCCTGGCGACCCCCTCGCTGTTCCCGGAGCTGCGCGTGCGCGACAACCTGCGCGGCCTGGGCGACGACCTGCGGGTAGGCCTGCGCTGGGCCGTGCCGCGCCCCGGCGAGGTGGGGGCCGCAGAGGCCGCGGGCGAGGCCGGCGTCGCGCTGTCCCGCGCCGAGGTCGCCCTGGCCGAGGCCGGGGTCGCCGCCGCCGTGCGCCGCGCCCACCTGGCCCGCCGCGCCGCCCACGCCGCCGTCGAGCGGGCGCAGCGGGACCTGGCCCACGCCCAGGCCCGGGTCGCCATGGCCAGCCGGCGGGAGGCCGCCGGGCTCAGCTCCAGCGTCGCCACCGCCCAGGTCACCCTTGAGGCCGAGCTGGCCGCGGGCGACGTCGCCCGCGCCGAGGCCCAGCGGGCCGCCGCCGACGCGGCCCTGCTGCGCTGGACCGACGGCCAGCCCATCGGCGCCACCCCCTGCGCGCCCCCCGCCGACGGCGATCTCACCGCCCACCCGGCGGTGGTGGCCGCCCGCGCCGCCGCGGCGCAGGTCGAGGCCCAGGCCGAGGGCGACGACCGCAGCGGCTGGGTGTGGCCGTCGTTCTTGGAGCTGCAGTGGGACCGCGAGCCCGACAGCGACGACCGGCTGCTGCTCGGCGCCGGCGTCGCGCTGGGGCGGCCGCTTGCGCCCACCCGGCAGGGCCCCGTCCGGGCGCAAGCGGTCGCCCGCTTCGCGGCCACCGTCCGCGCCGTCACCGACGCCGCGCTCTCCGTCGACACCTGCAAGCCCGCGGTCGCACAGGCGGCCCTTGAGGCGGGCGCCGACATCATCAACGACATCCGCGGGTTCAGCGATCCCGCCATGCGCGCTGTGCTGGCGCGCAGCAGCGCGGGCGCCGTAGCCATGCACATGCGTGGTCGGCCCCAGACGATGCAGCAGGGCGATCTGTCGAGCGACGACATCGTCGGCGACGTGCTTGCGTGGGCGGCGCCTTGCCTGGACGGGTTGAAGGCCGCAGGCGTGGCTCCTGAGCGGGTCTGCCTCGATCCTGGCCTGGGCTTTGGCAAGACTGTTGAGCAGAACGCCGCCCTGATCGCTGGGCTGCCGCGCCTGCTGTCCCTGGGGCGGCCCATCTTGGTGGGCGCCTCTCGGAAGTCGTTCTTGGGCGCACTGACGGGTCGTGAGGTTGGTGAGCGTGAGGCGGCGACCAC
>JAUHVS010000516.1 GCA_030424955.1 bacterium
AGGGGCACATCACCTGTGGCCACTGCCGCAACTGCCGCGCCGGGCGCCGCCACCTGTGCCGCAACACCGAGGGCGTGGGCGTCAACCGGGCGGGGGCCTTCGCCGAGCAGCTGGTCATCCCGGCCTTCAACGCCTTCAAGCTGCCCGCCGACATCAGCGACGAGCTGGCGAGCATCTTCGATCCCTTCGGCAACGCGGTGCACACCGCGCTCACCTACGACCTGGTGGGCGAGGACGTGCTGATCACGGGCGCCGGCCCCATCGGCTGCATGGCGGCGGCCATCTGCAAGCACGTCGGCGCGCGCCACGTGGTGGTCACCGACGTCAACCCGTACCGGCTGGAGCTGGCCCTCAAGATGGGCGCCACCCGGGCCGTCGACGTGCGCGAGACCCGCGACCTGTGGGACGTGATGCGCCCGCTGGGCATGACCGAGGGCTTCGACGTGGCGCTGGAGATGTCGGGCAACCCCCACGCCTTCTCGCAGCTGCTGAGCGTGATGAACCACGGGGGCCGGGTGGCGGTGCTGGGCATCCCGCCCCACGCCATGGCCATCAACTGGAACGACGTCATCTTCAAGGGCCTGACCCTCAAGGGCATCTACGGCCGCGAGATGTTCGAGACCTGGTACAAGATGGCGGCCCTGGTGCAGAGCGGGCTCGACCTGACCCCCATGATCACCCACCGCTTCGCCATCGACGACTTCCAGGCGGGCTTCGACATCATGCGGTCGGGCCAGTCGGGCAAGGTCATCCTCGACTGGAGCTGAGGCCCCGGCCGCCCGCGCCGCGGTGCGCTGGGCGCCGCGACGCCGCGCCGGACGCTGAATCGCTTGCGCGCCCCGGGGGGCTGTGCGACGACCCAGCCTGGCCCGCTGCCCCCCACACCGCATGCACTTCGTCTCGCTCACCTTCATCGCCTTCTTCGCCGTGGTGGTGCTGGCCTACCGGCGGCTCGAGCTGCGCGGGCAGAACCGGCTGCTGCTGGTGGCGAGCTACGTCTTCTATGGGGCGTGGGACTGGCGGTTCCTGGGGCTGATCGTCGGCTCGTCGCTGGTGGACTACGCCTGCGGCCGCCGGGTGGATCAGGCCCTGAGCCCGCAGGCGACGGCGCGGCAGCGCAAGGCCGCCGTGGCCGTCAGCGTGACGGTCAACCTGGGCCTGCTGGCGGTGTTCAAGTACTTCGGGTTCTTCGTCGACAGCCTGCGGGCCCTGGCCGGGCAGATCGGCTGGTCCGTCGACGGCCCCGTGGTGGAGATCGTGCTGCCCGTGGGCATCTCGTTCTACACCTTCCAGACCCTGTCCTACACCATCGACATCTACCGCGGGCAGGTGCACGCCGCCCGACGCCTCGACGACTACCTGGTGTTCGTCGCCTTCTTCCCGCAGCTCGTCGCGGGCCCCATCGAGCGGGCCCGGCACCTGCTCCCGCAGATCGAGCAGCCCCGCGTGGTGCGCGCCGATCAGCTCTCCAGCGGCGCCCTGCTCGCCCTGGTGGGCTTCGCGAAGAAGATGGTGGTGGCCGACAACCTGTCGCCCTACGTCGAGTCCATCTACCGGCAGGACAGCCCGGCGGGCGCCGCCCTGTGGCTGGCCACCTACGCCTTCGCCCTGCAGATCTACGCCGACTTCAGCGGCTACACCGACATCGCCCGGGGTACCGCGCGCATGCTGGGCATCGACCTGTGCCGCAACTTCCGCACGCCGTACTTCGCCACCAACCCCAGTGACTTCTGGGCGCGCTGGCATATCAGCCTGTCGAGCTGGCTGCGCGACTACCTGTACATCCCCCTGGGCGGCAGCCGCGGGGCCGGCTGGCAGACCGCGCGCAACCTGTTCCTCACCATGCTGCTCGGCGGCCTGTGGCACGGCGCGGCCTGGCACTTCGTGTGGTGGGGGGCCTACCACGGCGTGCTGCTGACCCTGTTCCACCGCGTGCTCTCGCGCCGGGACGCGCGGGCCGTCGCGCACACCGTCCGGGGCGGGCCCGCGTTCTGGCTGAAGGTCGTCGGGTTCTTCCAGCTCACCTGCCTGGGCTGGCTCATCTTCCGCATCCCCGACGCCAGCGCGCTGCCCGCGTGGATCGGCACGCTGCTGCAGCCCACCGGCTGGGCTGACCTCGCGCCCGCCGCCGTCTGGCAGCTCGTGGCCCTGGGCGTGCCGCTGATGGTCGTCGACTGGATCCGCTATCGCCGCGACGATCCCGAGCCCTGGACCGCCCTGCCCGCAGCGCCGAAGGCCGCCCTGATCGTCGCCCTCTTCTACGCCATCGTCCTGCTTGGAACGCCCCATGCCGCCCAGTTCATCTACTTCCAGTTCTGAGGCCCGCCCGTGGGTCGCGGCGCTGCTGGTGGGGCTGGCGCTGGAGCTCGCGCTGGCGGCGGTTGGCCCGACGGCGGCGCCCATCGACGCGGGGCTGCGCTTCTTCGGGGCCGCCACGGAGCCGACCGAGAGCGAGACCATCATCGACCACCAGCTGCGCCGGCTGGACGCGATCGAGGTCCCTGCGCAGGTGGTCGTGCTGGGCGACAGCTCCGCGCTCACGGCGGTGATCCCGAAGGTGCTCAGCGACGCCCTGGGCGTGCCCGTCGAGAACCTGGGCACCATCGCGCCGCTGCACGTCGAGGGGCACCTGGCGGTGCTCGACCGCTACCTGAGCCGCGTGGCCGCGCCGCCCCGGCTGGTGATCTATCACTTCAGCGACGCGAGCCTGTCGGCCCCCCTCGCCGAGATCGAGCGCATCGGCAGCCGGGCCGCCCTCGACGACTGGCTGGGGCGGGCCCCCCTGCAGCAGGGCTGGCTGCCCAGCTACCACCTGCGGCCTTTGGCTCGGCGGCTCATCGGCGGCGACCGCTACCCGGCGTGGCCCAACGACGCGGGGCAGGGGGCCTTCATGCGGCGCACCCACGGCTACCTGCGCGAGACCCACGAGGGCTACGACTGGGCGGGCTGGCGCCGGGTGCAGGTGCCGATCCACGCCGACGCCATGCCAGGGCTGGAGGGGCTGATCGCGCGCACGGTGGGCCGGGGGATCCCGTTGCTGCTGGTGCGGGCGCCGGTCCCCGAGGCCGCCGCCGATGCGCAGGCGCGGGCCCACCACGCGGCGAACGGGGCCCTGCTCGGCCAGATCGCGGCCGCCGTGCCGGGGGTGCGCGTCGCCGAGCCCTACCTGCGGGTGTTGCCCACGTCGGCCTTCGGCACGCCCAACCACCCCCTGCTCCCGGCGGCCCAGGCCAACAGCCGCTGGCTCGCAGATCAGGCCCGGCCCTTGCTTGTTGCGCCGGGTGTGCCGTCGCCCGCGGCGGCCCCGTGACCGGTGCGCCCGCCGGCCCGCCCTGCGCCCCAACCTGTTAGGATGCCCGCCATGCAGCCCACCGACCGAAGCCTCAGCATCGTCATGGCCGCCTACAACGAGGACGAGGCGCTGCCCGCCTGCGTGGCGCGCAACCTCGCCTTCCTGCGCGAGCACGTCCCCGACGGCGAGCTGATCATCGTCGACGACGGATCGAGCGACGGCACCCCGGCGCTCATCGACGCGCTCGCGGCCGAGCACCCCGAGATCACGGCCCTGCACCTCGCGCAGAACAGCGGCATGGGCGCGGCCCTCCTGCGGGGCTTCGCCGAGGCCCGCAAGACGTGGGTGACGATCATGCCGGCGGACGGCCAGATCGACCCGTACGAGATCCTCGACTTCTTCGCCGTGGCCGACGACGCCGATCTCATCACCAGCCTGTACAAGAACCGTGAGTACACGGCGGGGCGCAAGGTGCTGAGCCTGGGCCTGCGCGCGCTGACCACGGTCATCGTGGGCACGCGGGCGCGCACCGAGGGGATCTACGTGGTGCGCCGCGCGGTGCTCGAGCAGCTGGGCGCGAGCAGCCACAGCTTCCTGCTCAACCTCGAGATCCCCATCCGGGCCAAGCGGGGCGGGTTCCGGGTGAAGACGGTCTACATGACCGTGCACGACCGCACCGCGGGCCACTCCAAGGCCACCAGCTTCGCGCGCATCCAGCAGACCTTCACCGAGCTGTTCCGCCTGCGCCTGAAGATGGAGCGCGAGCGCTTCGGCCGCGCGTCCGCCCCGTGACCGCGACCCCGGACACGGCGCCCCGCCGCTGGACCCGCTACTTGCCGCTGCTGCTGCGCCTGGTGGCCGTCGGCGTGCTGGTGGCCTGGCTGCTGTCCAGCGCCGATCTGGGCGCCCTGTGGGCCGCGGTCCGCCGGCTGCCGCTGGCGGCCTTCCTGGTGGCGCTCGCGATGGTCTGCACGGCCATCGCGCTGTCCACCTGGCGCTGGCGCATGCTGATGCGCGCCTTCGGCGCGACGGCCATCCCGCCCCTGCGCACGCTGGTGCGGCTGGTCTTCGTCGGCATGTTCTACAACAGCTTCGTGCCCGGCACGGTGGGCGGCGATCTCGTGCGCGGGGTCGTGTCGCGGCGCTGCTTCGCCGAGCCCGCCGCGAGCCTGGTGGTGGTGGGCCTCGACCGCGTCATCGGCCTGTCGGCCCTGGGCGTGGTGTTCCTGCTGGCCGTGCCCTTCGGCCCGCGGCTGGTGGATCCGGCCCAGGCGGCGCCCTGGCTCGCAGCGCTGATCGGCCTCGGCGTCGTGGCGCTCATCGGCGCGCGGCTCTCGGGGCTGCTGGCCCGGTGGTGGCAGCGGGTGCCCACGGTGCGCGAGGCGGGCCAGCTCGGCTGGGCCTTCGCCCTGAGCCTCGTCTGCCACGGCTTCACCCTGGGCGCGTTCTTCGTGCTGGCGGCGGGCCTCGAGCTGCCCGTGGCGCGGACCGACCTGCTGGTGGTGATCCCCCTGGGGCTGGTGGCGTCGGTGGTGCCCATCGCCATCGCGGGCATCGGCCCGCGG
>JAUHVS010000517.1 GCA_030424955.1 bacterium
GAACCGCGCTGTCATCGAGTAGGCGGTGTGGCGAGCGCCGCGGCTTCCTGAGCATTAGCAAAGCTGGGGCTCTCAGCAAGTCGTTGCAAGTCGTTGCAGGTCGCTCGCCTGACGGGTCGCTCAGGGCGCTGCCCGGCGATGCGTCGGCTGCGGCTGGGATGATGAGGCTGCCTGCCTCGAAGGGCTTGGCGTGCCGGCTACGGTGTGGCTCGGCGGGGCGTCGGCTGCTGTTGAGTGGATGAGGCCGCCTGCCTCGGGGGGCTTGGCGCGTCGCCCAGTTTGTGGCTCGGCGGGGCGCCGGCTGCTGTTGAGTGGATGAGGCTGGCTGCCTCGGGGGGCTTGGCGCGTCGCCCAGTTTGTGGCTCGGCGGTGCGCCGTACCTGACTGGCTTGATGAGGCCGCCTGCCTCGGGGGGATGCGAGAGAGGGCGCTGCCCTCTCTCGCGCTCTCTCCCGCCAGGGGGACCCTGGACCCCTTTTCGTTGATCTCAGGTCGCGGCGTCTCGGGCTTGCCGATGGACCGAACCGTTCGGCTTCGTTGTGCGCCGGGGAGGGCCCCGGTCCCCCTTCCAGGTGGTGTCGCTCGTCGATTGGTCGGCGCGTCTCGGTGATCCCGGCTTGCTGTACAGGGAGTCCCCCTTGAAGAGTCGCCGGAGGTCTGGACCGTCGCGATCTCGGCGAACCGCGCTGTCATCGAGTAGGCGGTGTGGCGAGCGCCGCGGCTTCCTGAGCGTTTGCAGAGCTGGGGCTCTCAGCAAGTCGTTGCAGGTCGCTCGCCTGACGGGTCGCTCAGGGCGCTGCCCGGCGATGCGTCGGCTATGGCTGGGATGATGAGGCTGCCTGCCTCGGGGGGATGCTCGGCGCGTCTTCCTGGACGGTGCGCGCCGGTCGCCCTTTGCGATCGGCAAAGGTCACCGCGTGCTGCGCAGCGGGAACCACGCGTCATCGTGCGCTGCGGAGGGGCCTTTGGGCCGTTGGCACGGCCTGTGCCTCTTCCGCGGCACCGCGCAGCTAGACGCGCTGGCACGCATGAGGTGACCGATGCCGACCGTTTCTCGAAGTGTATTGCTGGCCTTCCTTCTGTTCGGCTGTGCCGACGACCCCACCGCGACCCCGGCTGATCCGGCGCGGGACTCCGACGGGTGCCCCACCAACGTGAACGTCGCGCACGTCTCTGTTGCGGAGGTGCCACACCCAGAGGACTGGCCCGCCTCGGCCGATGGCCACGTGCTGCGGATCGACCACGCGCGCGTGTTCGACCGGCGCACCGGCGAGATCGAGGTGCTGGCGGCCGACGGGCGGGACGCCGTGGTGGGGCAACCCGGCGCCTGGGCGACCCAGCGATTGCCCGACCAAGAGGGGGGATGGGCAGTGTACCCGGTCGACCGGCCTGGGGCGGCGTTCCACGTCCTTGGGGTCCACAACGCGCGGGGCCCCGTGCTCAGCGACGACGGCCGGATGGCATGGTACGACGATGACGGCCTCCGCGTGCTGGATCTGACCGACGGCCGGGCGACCCAGCGCCCGGGGTCCAGCGGCTGTCCCCCCGAGCCGGGCCTGGCTTGCGGCCCCTGGCTGCGGTTCACCCGCGACGGGGGCTTGCACTTCGAGGCCGCCGGCCGCCACCTCTGGCTGTCAGCCCCCGGCGAGGCGGTGGCCGAGGTTGGCCCCGAGGCAGAGTTCAGCCTCTCCTCGTCCACCTTCGTGGGCAGCGGCGGGGTCGCGGTGCACGCAGACTCCAGAGGGCTGACGCGCTGGCGCGGCCGCCAGGCGACGCCGATCGCGGGCCCGCCCGCCGGCGTTCGCATCGCGCCGTGGAACGTGGCGGACGTGGTGCACCCCAACGGCGAGTGGCTGGTGTTGACCGGCAATAGCAACCGGGGCCCGGCACTCTGGCTGCGGATCATCCGGCGAGACACACTGGCCACCGTGTTCGAGGGCGAAGGCATCATCGAGTCCAGCCAGCCCAGCTCTACGGTGATCGTGGCCGGATGGCTCAACGAGGAGCGCCAGCTGACGGTCCTGGGCCCGGACGGCTCGCCGACCTACACAGCGTCGGTCATCCGGTTCGAGTCGTGGGGCCCGCGCTGGTTCATGGTGCAGCGCGACCATGAGGCGCCGATGCAGTTCTTCGAGATCGTCGACGGTGAGGTGCAGGCCCGCGCCGAGGTGACCGTGGCGCCGGGCGGCTCGGCGGTGCCCCCCGGGTGGGGATCGCCGTGCGACGCCTCGCCGGACCGGGGGGTGGCGGTCTGCAACGACGGGTCCGGAACGACGGTCGTCGACCTCAACGACGGGACCATCCTGCGGCGGATCGCCGCGCCTGAGCCCTCCCGTCTCGGACTGCCCCCGGCCCACGTCCCCTTGATGCTGGCCGACGGCCGGATCGTGCTGCAGACCGGGGGCGACTGGCGGATCGATCGGGTGCTGTCGCCTCCGTACGCCGAGGAAGACGACCTCGAGCAGCCGCTGGGCGAGCGAGCCGGCGTGATGCGAGCCCTCCCCGGCGTCTGCGCCGGGGTCATGCTGGCGTCGTGCGCGTTCAACGACGACAGCGATCAGATGGACTGCGACGCGGCCCTGCTGACGCTGCCCTCCCTGAACTGACGGCCGCGGTCTGCGAGCCGATCTTCGATCTCGTCACAGGGCCCGCTCTGCTGGGCGACGGATCCGTTGGAGGTCGCCGACCGGCTTCGGTATCGGTTTGCGGCGGAGCCGCGGGCGCTCCGGGGCGCCCGGCGCACCGCCAGGCAGCGTCCCGGGCGATCGCCCACACTGCATCCACCCGAGGCAGGTCGCCTCATCCACCCAGCAAGGTGCGACACCCCACCAAGCGCCGTCCTGAGCCAGCGGTGTGGCAATCGACCAGCGCCACCCAAGCGAGCGAGCAAGCCCCCCCCGACAGGGGCCGCCCAGTGAGACATATGGACCACACAGTCGATAACCGTCCCTGGCGACAGCGCACCCCAGTCGCGCTGGATTGAAGGGCTGCGGGCTGGCCCAGGTCTTGCTCAGGGAGAGATTCCAGCCACACAGAGTCTTCGGAGCCCGACATGCGCCGCGCCCTCCTTGCCCTGCTCCCTCTCCTCTGGACCGCCGGCTGTACGGCGCTGCCCGTCGAGGAGGGCGCCCATGAGACCCGCCCGGTCGAGGCGCCCGGAGACGCCCTCAAGGCGGGCACAGTCCGCTGCACGCCCAGGCAAGACCGGGGCTACGACGGCGGCCGGTCGTTCCAGATCACCGTCGTCGAGGTGGACGGCAAGCCTGTCGAGCGAGCCACCGCCAACGCCTACGCGCTCATGCGCGACGCTGCGGCCGCCGAGGGCGTGCGGCTTCGGGTCGTCAGCGGCTTTCGCACCTACGCCGAGCAATCGTACCTCTATGACTGCTACCGCTTCTGCCGCTGCAACAGCTGCAACCTGGCGGCCCCGCCGGGGTACTCGAACCACAACAGCGGATACGCGCTCGACCTCAACACGGCGAGCCCGGGGGTGTACCCCTGGCTGGACCGCAACGCCCGCCGCTTCGGCTTCATTCGCACCGTCCCCAGCGAGGACTGGCACTGGGAGTTCCGAGGCCAAGCCCCTGCCGGCGGCCCCTGCGACGCCAACGGCCAGCCCGCCGGGCCCGCCGCCCAGCCAGCCGTACGCTTCGAGGGCCTTCGTGCTGGCGCCAGCTACCGCAACGGGCAGACCCTCAAGGTCGCCACCGAGGCTGCGGTGCACCACGTCCGCTACCAGGCCGACGGCTGGGTGCTCGGCTGGTCCGAAGACAAGGCCGGCGGCTTCCCGCTGCGGATCGCCCTCAACCGCCTGGGCCGGCGAACCCTGCAGGCCACGGCGTTCGACGCCGAGCACCACCCGCTCGGGGAGGCCGAGGTTTCGGTGGTGTTCACTGCGGGTGAAGCGGCCTTGCACCGCCCCGACATCCTCAGCCCTGGAGACGAGGGCTGGTACCGCAACGGCCTGGACCTGAGGGTGGCCGAGGCACCGGGCGTGGTGAGCGTGGTCTGGCTGGCCGGACCGTATGTGCTCGGGGAGAGCAGCGCGGCCGACGATGATTTCAGCGTGCGCTACACCTTCCAAGAGCTCGGCTGGCGGGTCATCACCGCGGTGGGCCGCGACGCCGCAGGCCTCGAGGTCGCGCGAAGCGCCGTGGCCGCCCGGATCACCCCGGGGCGCGAGGACAACGGCGCGGGGCCGAGCCTCGTCTTCATCAGCCCCGAGGCTGACGCTCGCAGTCCCCGGACGTTGCGTCTGCAGGTGGCGGCGAGCGACTCCGTCGCTCGGGTGGCGCTCAGCGCCGACGGGTGGGCCTTGGGCGACGCGACCCGGAGCGGAGGGATCTTCGAGCTCAGCTACCGCTTTCAGCAGACGGGCCGCCGCCGGCTCAAGGCTGAGGCCTACGACGCCGACGGCCGATCCGTCGCCAGCGCCGAGCGGGTGATCGACGTGCAGTAGGGTGCCATGCCTAGGTCTATCCCCCCGAGGCTGGCGGCCTCATCACCCCAGCAAGGGACGGCGCGCCGCCAAGCAGCGTTCAGAAGGACGCACCAAGCATCCCCCGAGGCAAGCAGCCTCATCGAGCCACCTGTAGCCGACGCACCGCCGAGCCGTACCGTGGCCGGCACGCCACCCCCCCCCGAGGCAGGCTGCCTCATCGACCCAGCAGCAGCCGGCGTACCACCAAGCCTCGCGCCACCTGCCGCCGACCATCAGCCGCCAGCAGCCAACACACCCACCCAGTCGGTGCAACCAACCGCCCCCACGACTGAAGACGACCACCGGACCACAGCGCCCGCCGCACCACCTGGCGAATGCCAGCGCGGTAGGCGAGATCGCGACGTTCCAGCCCC
>JAUHVS010000518.1 GCA_030424955.1 bacterium
CCTGGACGGCGGCGGCCTGTTCAGCCTCGACTACAGCTTCAGCAACGGCGCGCGGGTCACCACCGACATCGACACCGACACCTTCACGGTCACCACCAGCTATTTCGGGCCGGGCGGCGTCGAGTGCGGCCAGCAGGTGATCGGCACCCGCGGCGAGGCCGCTGGCACCACCCAGGTGATCCTCGCCGACGGCCGCACCGCGAGCTACGGGGTGGCCGTGAACGCGCAGACCAGCGCGGTCACCTACACCTGCGCCGACGGCAGCACCCAGACCCTGACCGAGGACGATCAGCTCGCGCTCCAGGCCTGCACGGGCGGGGGCGACGCCGCCGAGGCGTGCATCGACGAGCGGGAGCCGGGCGGGGCCGGCACCATCGGCACCCAGTGCGACGACGACAGCACCTGCAACGCTGGGCTGACCTGCTGCCTGGGCGTCTGCCAGCCCGAGGATCTGTGCCCCCTCGGCGGCCGCATGTGCGCCGCCGACGCCGAGTGCACCGACGGCGCCCTGTGCTGCCCCGCCACCGACCGCTGCATGGCCCGGGATCGCTGCGTCAGCGCGGGCTGGTGCGAGGCGGACGCCGACTGCGGCGACGGCCTGTGCTGCGACGGCGCCTGCGTGCGTGACGGGCGCGCCACCTGCGCGGGCGAGTGCGGCGGCGACGCCGACTGCGGCGGCGACACGCCCTTCTGCTGCGAGAACCCGGGCGCCGACCAGACCTTCTGCACCGACAGCGCCCAGAACTGCTGGCACTACGCGACCTGCGACAGCCAGGACCTCAGCGCCCTGTGCGGGGGCGTCGCCGAGTACCTGTGCTGCCCCAACGGCGACGCCAGCGACTGCCGCACCGCCGAGGAGTGCTTCGGCGGCCGCGCCTGCGAGGACCAGACCGCGTGCGGCGATCCCAGCCTGGGCCTGCTGTGCTGCGACAGCGACGTGCAGGCCAACCGGGGCGAGTGCACCGTGCCCGCCCGCTGCTACGAGGGCACCCCCTGCAACACCGACACGGGCTGCCCCGGCGGCCTGTTCTGCTGCGAGCGCTTCCAGCTGGAGGAGGGCTTCGCGGGCGCCTGTGCGCCCAGCGAGGGCGCCTGCAACGTGCAGCTGCCCTGCGCCACCAGCGCCGAGTGCGGCCAGGGCGGCCGCTGCTGCGGGGACGCGTTCCTGCCCGAGCCCCTGTGCCTGCCCGACGAGATCGAGTGCACGATGGTCCTGCCCTGATCCCGCCCCCGCGGATCCCCCGCGCGCTCTTGCGGCGCGCGGGTGGGATCTGCGATGCAAGGCGCATGTCGCCGCCCACCCTGCTCTACGAGACCCTGCACGGCAGCCGCGCCTACGGCCTGGCCCGCGAGGGGTCCGACTGGGACTACAAGGGCGTCATCGTCGGCCCCAAGGCCTGGTACTACGGGGTCGACGGCGGCCCCGAGCAGATCGAGCTGGGCCCCGATCACGTGCACTTCGAGGTGCGCAAGTTCATCCGGCTGGCCGGCCAGGCCAACCCCACCCTCATCGAGACGCTCTTCACCGATCCGGCCGATCACACCCACGTCAGCCCGGCCGGCGAGCGCCTGCTGGCCGCCCGCGCGCTGTTCCTGTCGAAGCGGGTCGAGGGCAGCTTCGCCGGCTACGCCCTGGGCCAGCTCAAGCGCATCCGCACCCACCGCCGCTGGCTGCTCACGCCCCCGAAGGCCCCGCCCCGCCGCGCCGACTTTGGCCTGCCCGACCACCTGAGCGTCTCCCGCGAGCAGCTGGGCGCCGCCGAGGCCCTCCTCGAGCGGGGCGAGCCGCTGGACGTGCCGCCCAACTTCCTCGCGATCTTGGACGCCGAGCGGCGCTACCGCAGCGCGAAGCAGACCTGGCAGCAGTTCCAGACCTGGACCCGCGCCCGCAACCCAAAGCGCGCGGCCCTCGAGGCCCAGCACGGCTACGACACCAAGCACGCCCTGCACCTGGTGCGGCTGCTGCGCATGGGCATCGAGATCCTCGAGACGGGCCAGGTCACCGTGCGCCGCCCCGACCGCGACGAGCTGCTGGCCATCCGCGACGGCATCTGGTCCTACGACGCGCTCATCGAGCAGACCGACCGCCTGCGGGCCCGGGTCAAGGCGGCCGCGGCGGCCTCGACCCTGCCCGAGCGCGCCGACGAGGCCGCCCTGGACGCCCTGTGCATCTCGCTCGTCGAGGAGGCCCTGCGATGACCCTCGACCCCCTCGCCCCTGACCTGCCCCTGGCCCGGCGCTTCCTGGCCGCCCACCCGCCCCCCGGCACCCTGCTGCTGTGCGGGCTCACCGGCGCGCACATCTACGGGTTCCCCAGCGCCGACAGCGATCTGGACCTCAAGGGCCTGCACCTGGCGCCCACCCAGAGCCTGCTCGGCCTCGACACGGCCCCCGAGAGCCACGACGCCATCATCGACTTCGAAGGGGTCGAGTGCGACGTCACCACCCAGGAGGCCCGCAAGGCGCTGGACCTGCTGCTGCGCGGCAACGGCAACATGCTGGAGCGCATGCTCTCGCCCATCCAGGTGGTCGACACGCCCTGGGTCGCCGAGCTGCAGGCCCTGGCCCAGGGCGCCATCGCCCGCCACGTCGTGCGGCACTACCAGGGCTTCTTCAACGGCTGCTGCCGGGAGCACACCCGCGCCGCGCAGCCCACCGCGAAGCGGCTGCTGTACGCCTACCGCGTCGCGCTGACGGGCATCCACCTGCTCGAGACGGGCACCCTGCAGACCGACGTGACGGTGCTGGCCCCCGAGTACGGCTTCGACCAGGTCGCCGCCCTCGCCGAGCTCAAGCGCCAGGCGCAAGAGAAGGCCATCGTCGAGCCCGCCCTCGACGCCGCGGCCCGCGCCGACTGGCCCCGCCTCGACGCCCGCCTGGCCCAGGCCCGCGACCGCAGCCCGCTGCCCGAGGCCCCGACCAACCGCGCCGCCTGCCACGACTGGCTCGTGCGCGCCCGCATGGCCGCGTGGCCGGGCTGAGCGCCCCCGCCCCGCCGACTTGTCAGCGCCCAGGGCAACAGGCAGCCTGCACCCATGCTTGAGCACACCCACCTCACCGCGGCCGTCCAAGACCGCTGGATCCCGCTGATCACCCGCATCGTCGAGGCCTGCCCCCGCCGCGTGGCCGGCAGCCGCAGCGAGCAAGAGGCGCAGGAGATCCTGCGCGCGGAGTACACCCGGCTGGGCATGACCAGCCAGCTGCTGCCCTTCGAGTGGAACGAGAGCCTGTACGCCGTGCTCGCCCTGCACTTCGGGCTCGCCGTGCTGGGCACCGCGCTGCTGCTCCTGGGCGCGCCCTGGCTCGCGCTCATCGCCCACGCGCTCGCCGCCGTGAGCTACGTGGCCGACAGCCACCGCCGCGCCCACCTGCTGCGCCGCTGGTTCGAGCCCATCGGCTCGCAGAACCTGGTGGCCACCCGCCCGGCCCCGGCGGGCCCCCCGCGGCTGCGCCTGGTGCTCGTCAGCCACGCCGACGCGGCCTTCACCGGCTGGGTCTTCCACCCCACGCTGATCCGCCTGAGCAGCCGGCCGATCCCCATCCCGGGGCTGGGCGGCCTGCGCAAGGGCCTGCGGGTGGTGGTGGGCGCGACGGCGCTGCTGGCCCTCATCGACGCCTTGGCCATCGTCGGCCTCGACGCGCCCGCGTGGCTCATCCTGCCCCTGAGCGTGCCCCCGGCCCTGGCCTTCGTGCTCAACCTGCAGGTGGTCCTGCGCGACGAGGTGGTGCCCGGCGCCAACGACAACCTCAGCGGCTGCGTGGGCGCGATCCACCTGGCCGAGCGCCTGCTGCCCGACCTGCCCGACGACGTCGAGCTGGTGTGCGTCAGCACCGGCGCCGAAGAGGCCGGCACGGGCGGGGCCGACCGCCTGGCCCGGCAGATGGCCGACCGGTGGGGCGCCGCCGAGACGGTGGTCATCGGCCTCGACGGCCTGAGCAACGGGCGACCCTATTGGTTCTGCGAGGGCGAGATCCTCAACGCCCCGCCCCCGGCGTGGCTCACGACCCTCTGCGCGCGGGTGGCCAGCGGAGACGCCCGCTTTGCGGGCATCGAGGCCTTCGAGCTGCCCGTGGGCGCCACCGACAGCCTGCCCTTCCTGGTCCGAGGCTACGACGCCATGACCCTGGGCACCGTGGATCCCGAGATCGGCGCGCCCCGGGGCTACCACCGCCCAGCGGACTCACCCGACGCCCTGGACGCCGACGAGTTTGCCCTGTCGCTGGCCTACGCCGAGGCGGTGCTGCGCGCGGTCATCGACACCCGGGCACCTGTCCAGCCCCTGGACACCGTGGACGCCCTGGACGCCTGACCGGCCGGACGGGCGCCCGCAGCCCGGCTGCCGCGCACCGCGCACACCCCTTTGATTTAAAACAAGAAACACACAAGACGCCGACACCCCTGCGAGGCCCGGCGCGCCTTGGTACGGCCTGTGCTTTCGCAGGGGCGGCTGTCCGCGGCGTCGCGCCCCGGGCGAACAGGCCGCACCGGGGAACATCGCCGCCCGGGACGGCATCTCCCATCGCTGGTAGGCTGCGCCCCACCTGAGCAGCGGAGGCACCCGTGTCCGAGACCATCGTTGCCCTGGCTGGCGTCGACAAGGACTACCCCCTGGGCCACACCGTCGTGCGGGCCCTGGTGGGGGTGGACCTCACCCTCGCCCGGGGCGAGTTCGCCACGCTGTCGGGCCCCAGCGGCAGCGGCAAGACCACGCTGCTCAACCTCATCGGCTGCGTCGACACCGCCACCCGCGGCACCGTCCGCGTGGCGGGCCAGGACACCGCCGCGCTCTCCGAGAAGGCCCTGACCCGGCTGCGGCTCGACCACCTGGGCTTCATCTTCCAGAGCTTCAAC
>JAUHVS010000519.1 GCA_030424955.1 bacterium
AGAGGACGCGCAGCCGCGGGACGCGGACCCGCGCGACGCGGACCCGCTGGACGCACAGGCGGAGGACGCGGACCCGCTGGACGCACAGCCCCTCGACGCCGGCCCGCTGGACGCCGCCCGGGCCGACGCCGCGGGCACCTGCGCGCCAGGCCGCTGGGGGCCCGGCTGCGCCCAGCGCTGCGCCTGCGACGACGGCCTGTTCTGCAACGGCGCCGAGATCTGTGATCCACAGGTGGGCTGCGTGGCCGGCCCGCCGCCCGAGGCGCCCGACGACGGCGATCCCTGCACGGTGGTGCTCGGCTGCCGGGACGACCTGGGCGCCTTCGAGACGGGCCCGGCCCTGCACCTGCCCGCCTGCGGCCCGCAGCCGGCGGTCCCGACGCAGGCCCCGCAGGACTACGCCTTCTGGTACTGGCCCAGCAACCACCGGCCCCGCGAGACCTGGCCCACCCCCGAGCGCGAGCTGCACGTGCGCACGGGCGTCTACGGGCTCACCTTCGACGAGGCCACCGGCAGCCTGGGCCGCCTGGGCGTGCTGGCCGATCCCGGCGACATGCACGCGGCGCAGGTCGCCCCGCGCGAGGATCTGCAGGCCCTGCCCGGCGCCACCCTGCGCTGGCACGCCGGCGCCGGCGCGGTGCACCTCACCGCCACGGAGTTCCTGGGCGCCGAGGGCAACCCCACCGCCCGGGCGCGGCTGGTGGAGGGCGGGCGCTTCTTCAACCGGCTCGACGTGCCCACCGTGCGCTACGCCGACGGCCCCACCTACGCAGGCGCCATCGAGCTGGCGTCCATGGCGCGGCACGTGGTGTTCACCCACACGGTGTCGGCCTCGACGTGGGATCCCGCCACGCCGGCCTTCGCGCAGGTCGAGCTGTCGGGGGCCGCGCTCGAGGGCCTCGACGTGGTGGACTGGCTGGTGCCCGAGCGGGCGGTCCAGCTGACCGACGCCGACGGCCAGGGCTGGGTGTTCGTGGTCTACGACGTCGAGGGCCGCACCACCCGGCTGACCTACGAGGCTGGCGTCTTGGTGGCCGAGCGCCAGGGCGCCGTCGGGCCCGACGAGCCGCTGTCGGTGTCGCTGCTGGCCGCCCCCACCGCCGGCCTGAGCGCCCACGCGCTGGCGATGTATCTGCACCCGCAGGACACGGTGTCGGTGGGCTACACCCTGCTGGATCGCGACGGCGCGCCCGTGGGCGATCAGCCGGTGGCCTGGGACGAGCGCCTGGGGGCCTTCCGGGTGCCGCTCCAGCCGCTGCAGGCCGCCGGGGCGCCGCGGTGGCCCGACTACGAGCAGGCCGATCACCACACCTGGTACGGCCGCCACCAGCTGCGCGTCGACACCGGCGGGCTGCCCCCGCTGTCGGTGCCCCTGGCCCTGTTCGGGCCCGAGCGGATCACCTTCTACATCACCGGCGGCGCCTTCCTCACCCGGGACGCCGCGGGCGAGCCCTTGGGCCTGCCCGTGCAGATCTCGAAGAACTGGCACGATCGGGCGGCGGGCAACTGGTACCACCTGTTCATGCAGCCCACGGTCGCGGGCGACGCCCCGGCGGCCTTTGAGCTGACGGCGGTGTCGTCGCGCTGGGGGCCCACCTACGCGGCGTCCCACGCGCAGCTCAGCCTGGTGGGCTGGAACGCCGCGGTGGGGGGCCACTGGGAGGAGTCCGCCCTGGGCGCCTTCGGCGAGAGCGTGACCTACGATCCCGACGAGACGGCCAACCGATCGATGGTGGACGACGTGCGGCCGTTCCTGGTGCAGGCCAACCGGCGCTGGTCGTGGACGGGCAACGTGGGGGGCGCCGACTTCCTGCGCTACACCACCGCCGACGCGCCCGGGCTGCTGCGGCGCCTGGGGCAGGTGCGCACCCTGCACGCCGCCAACGGGCCGCTGCTCACCGACGTCATCTACGCGGGGCGCTCGTCAGACGGCCGCATCGCCGGGCGGGTGCGGGTGCGGCTGGGGGGCACCAACGACGTGGTGCGGGTCTACTACCAGCTCGAGTACACGTTCCTCGAGGACGTGACCTACGACCGCTTGGCCTTCTTCCAGATGGCGGCGGACAACTACGGAGACAACGGCTTCACCCGCTACGCCCTGGGCGACGCCGACGGCGTGCGGGTGGACGCCGCCATCGAGGCGCACGGCACCACGGGCTACGCCGACGACGGGGCCCGGGGCATCCCGCTGCCCGGCGAGGCGCCCTGGGTGCTGCTCTACGCCAACGCGTGGGCCGACGGGGACCTGCCCGAGCACCTGGCCAACGTGGGCTACGTGGTGCGCGACTTCGAGGCCGTCGTGGGCGACACCGTGCTGCGCACGCCGCACATCAACCTGCACCGCACCAACAACCGCAGCAGCCAGTACGGCATCGAGCTGGGCCTGCCCGACGCGCCGGACGCGGCCTGGTGCGGGGCGCCCTGCCAGGGCCGCCGCCGCTTCGTGCCGGCGGGCAGCACCGTGCGCGCCACCGTCGAGTACCTGGTGCCGCCGGCCGACCGGGATCGCTACTACGGCGACAGCGACACCCTGCTGGCGCAGCCCGCCGAGGCCTTCGCGGGCACCGGCCTGATGCGCGATCTGGCCGCCGGCAACGCGCTGCAGGTGGACGTGGCCGTGGGCACGCTGCGCACCGCCCAGCCCGTGACCGTGGACGCCGCGCCCGGCGCCGTGGCGGCGCAGCTCACGCTCACGGGGGGGCGCGGCGACACCCCCATCACGGTGCGCGGGCTGGTGCGCCACGACGGCTGGCGCCTGGAGCAGGCCGTCGACGGCGGCTGGGTCCCCCTGGACCGGGCGGTGCACGGCCACGACGGGTGGCAGGCGGATCGGCAGCCCGACGGCACCTGGGCGCTGACCTGGCCGGTGCGCAACCGGGCGCCGACGGGCTACCGGGTGGTGTGGGTCCCCGTCGCCGAGCGGGCCGCGCCCTAGCCGGCCGCGCTGGATCGCCCGCCCCACGGCCGGCACACTGGGTCCAGCGACTGGAGGTCATGATGCGCGGGCGTTGGATGGTGCTGGCCGGGCTGTGCCTGGTGGGCTGCGATGACGGCGAGACGGGCGCGGCCGACATGGCCCACGCGCACGCTGATCAGGGGCACACGCCCGGCGACCTGGGCGCGGCCGACGGGCACACCGGCATCCAGGGCGACACCTGGGCGCCAGGCCTGACGAAGATGGGCGCGGGGGGGCTGAGGGTGCGCCTGCTGGCCTCGGACCCCGATCCGTTGACCCGCACCCAGCACACCTGGGACTTCGCCGTGCTCGAGGGCGACGCCGAGCTGGCCGAGTGCGATGTGACGGTCACCCCCTTCATGCCCGATCACGGCCACGGCGCGAACACGGCCCCCACGGTCACCGAGACCGGCGTGGGCGCCTACCGGGCGGCGCCCATCGACCTGTTCATGCGCGGCCTGTGGACCGTGGACTTTGACCTGACCTGCGGCGCGCGCAGCGACACGGTGCAGTTCGCCTTCTGGATCGAAGACTGATCCGACCGCCCCACGGGGCGCCCCGGGCGCTCGGGGTGTGGGCGCTGGGCGCGCTGGGCTGCCTGGCGTGCACGGCCGATCCGGCGGTCCCGCCCGAGGCCGACGCCGCGCCGCCCGGGCTGCTGGACGCCACCCCCCTGGACGCCGCGCTCCCCGACGGGCCCATCCCCGATCTCCGGCCCCCACGGGACGCCCGGTACGACGCCGCGCCGCCCGAGGACGCCGGCCCCAGCGACCGGGGGGTGGTGGACAGCGCCGTCGAGTGCGTCGAGGGCGCCGCCCGCTGCGCCGAGGCCCCGGTCGACGGCCTGGACCTGCAGGTCTGCCGCGGCGGGCGGTGGCAGGCGCGGGCCTGCGGCGCGGGGCAGGTGTGCCTGGCCGATCGCTGCCTGCCCGATCCCGCGGGCTGCGTCGACGGCGCCGCCGTGTGCTGGGACCCACAGACGCCCGCGGCGTGTGATCCGGCCATCCCCACCTGGGCCCCGGCGGCCCCCTGTGATCCCGGCGCGCGCTGCCGGGCGGGGCGCTGCGAGCCCACCGCGTGCGCCGACGCCGCCGACGCCGGCAGCTACCTGGGCTGCGCCTTCCTGTCGGTGCCCCTGCCCAACTTCGCGCAGATCTACACCCCCGGCACGCCCATGGGGCTGGTGCTCGCCAACCCCGGCGACGGGCCGGTGGCGGTGACGGTCACGGGCCCCGGCGGGCAGCCCGCGGCCTTGCTGGGGCAGTTCGTGGTGACCCTGTCGGACGATCCGCTCGTGCCCGCGCTGGCGCCCGATCTGTACCCCCCCGAGACGGTGCGATCCGCGGTGCGCGACGCCGACGGGGTGGTGGTGGCGCAGGGGTTCGAGCGCGCGGTGGACCAGCCAGTGCCCGCTGGGGGGACGGCCACGTTCCTGCTGCCGCCGGCGGGCCCCGAGACCCTCACCAGCGGCGTGTTCGATCTGGCCTGGCGGGTGACCTCGACGGGCCCGGTCGCCGCGTATCAGTTCTCGCCGTTCTGCTGCAATTTCAGCTTCAGCAACGACGCCAGCCTGCTCTACCCCGAGGCCGCCCTGGGCCAGGTGCACCGGGTGGTGGGCGCGCCGGTGTTTGTCTTCGAGGGGCAGGCGGCGCCCGCGACGGTGGCCGTGGCCGCGCCCCCCGGCGGCGCGCAGGTGACGGTGACCCTGCCCCCCGGCGCCCGGGTGCGGCCCGATCCGCAGCAGCGGCTGGCACAGCTCGCCAACGACACCTGGCAGGCGGATCTGGCGGGCCAGCCGGTGCTGCTGCTGCAGGTCGACGACGGCGATCCGGGCGATCCCACCGGGGCGCGGGTGGTGTCGGACGCGCCGGTGGCGGTGTTCA
>JAUHVS010000520.1 GCA_030424955.1 bacterium
CTCGTGTTTGGGGCGGTGCCCATGACGGCACCAGAGGAGAGCGACTGATGGGCTGGGGGCGAGGGGCGCGGATGATGGGGGATCGGGGGGCGAGGATGGCAAGGGCGCAGGGGCCATGGGCGCGGCGGCTGCTGGGGGTGGTCGCGCTGTGGGGGCTGGCGGGCTGCGAGGGCGGCACGACCATCGGGCCGTCGGGGGGCACCACGACCGGCAACCACCTGCGGGTGTGCGCCGACCGGCCGGCCTGTGGCGACGCCGCCTATGCCCTGGGGGCGACGCCCGCCGACTACAAGGCCTGCGTGGAGCAGGTGGCGTGCGACGGCGACACGGTGTGGCTGCTGGGCGGGGCCTACGCGGACGCGGTGACGGTGTCGAAGGGCATCGAGCTGGCGGCGTGCGTGGGCACCTGGCTGGACGACGCCGCCTGTGACGCGGCCGGCGCGCCAGCGATCCTGCAGGGCGCGGTGACCGTCCCCGCGGGCGTGCAGGGCGTGGCGCTGACGGGCCTCACCTGGACGACCCCGGCGGTGGTGGCCCTCACCGTCGGCGACGCCGCGGCCGTGACCGTGCGCGACAGCGCGCTCACCCTGTCGGCAGACACCACCGCCACCGCGGTGCTGAGCGAGGGCGGCACGGTGGATCTGACCGAGGTGCGCATCGCGGGCACGCGGGGCTTCGGGGTGGTGAGCCGCGGCGGCTCGCTGTCGTGGACCCAGACGGGCGGCGCCGGCCTGAGCGACTTCGACGGCGTCGGCGTGTACGGCGAGGACAGCGCGCTCACCCTGTCGGGGGTGGCCATCGAGGGCGGGCGGGCCCGCCTCAACGCGGGCTTCAACCAGACCCACGGGCTGGTGACGGTGGGGGCCACGACGCTGACGGCCACTGGCCTGACGGTGCGCGACACCGTGGGCGCGGGCCTGCTGTTGGCGGGCGGCGCGGCCGACCTGTCGGACGTGATCCTGACCGACCTGGGCGGCTTCGGCGCGTGGTTCCAGGACACCAGCGCGGTGCGCTGGACGTCGGGCAGCGTGCGCGCGGTGCGCGAGGTGGCCGTGGGCTGGTTCGGGGTGTCGGGCGGCACGCTGGCGGGCCTGGCCATCGACGGCGTGACCGCGGTGAACAACGTGTCGGACGGCCTGCAGTGGCAGGCGTCGGACGGGCGCTTCGAGCTGTCGGCGGTGTCGGTGGCCGGGGTGTCCCGGGTGGGGCTGCTGGTGGACGTGGCGGCCGATGGGCCCACGCCCACCTTCGCGCTGACCGAGGTGTCGGTGGCCGGCGCCGCGGGGGATCTGCAGGCCGGGGCCTATGTGCAGGGCGCCGCGCCGGATCTGCTGGCCGGCGTGGATCGCGCGGCCGATGTGCAGGCGCAGGAGGCGCAACTCCAGGCCGACGCGACGGTGTTCGAGGTGCTCAGCGCGCCCGCTGTACCTGTGGCGCCGCAGCCATGAGGCGCGCAGGCAACCGATGGGGCTGGGCGCTGGCGCTGGGGCTCTGCGGCCTGGGGCTGAGCGGGTGTGATGACGTGCAGGCCACGGCCGAGGCGGTGCCAGCGGACGGGGCGGTGGAGGCGCTGGACAGCGGCGCTGAGCGCATGGACCGGGGGGTGGACGCGGCGGGCGACCCCACCCCGGACGCCAGCCCGGAGGGTGTGGACGCCGGCCTCGACGAGGGTGCGCCGGCTGACGCCGGAATGGACGCCGCGGTGCTGGACGGCGCCGTGGCCCCCGCGGTGGACGGCGGCGCCGGCTGCGCGCCGCTGCCCTGCGAGGGGGAGTGCGCGCTGCAGTGCTCCGACGTGACGGTGTGCGCGCCCGAGCCGCCCCGCGCGGCGGCGACCTGCGCGAACGGGGCCGCGCCGCTGGAGGGCCTCTGTCCCCCCACGCCGCCTGCCGCGCCGGTGTTCGAGGCGGTGGCGTGCCCACCCGGCTGGGTGCCCGACGGCGTGACGCCGGATCTGCCCGCCGTGGCCTGCCGCCCCGATCCCGCGGCGCCCGCGTGTGACGGCTTCGCCGTGCGCGCTGGCGGGGCGTGCGTGCCGCTGGCGGGCTGCCCCGAGGGGGTGTTCCCGGCCGAGGTGCCCGAGATACCGGGCTTCGGCGGGCGAGTCTTCTTCGTCGGGGCCGACGCGGGGCCGGGGGGCGAGGGCACCCGGGCGTCGCCCATCGACTTCGACACCGCGGTGCAGCGGGCCCAGGCGGGCGACCGGCTGGTGCTGGGCCGCGGGACCCACAGCGGGCCGGCGCGGGGGCTGCCGGGGGTGGCGCTGCTGGGCGCCTGCGCCGCCGAGACCGTGCTGACCACCGGCGTGCGCGCGACGGACGTGGAGGCCCTGTGGGTCAGCGGGCTGACCCTCGCGGCGGCAGCGGCCGGGCCCGAGGTGCAGGTGTCGGGCGTGGCCCGGGTGGATCTGCGCGACGTGCGGGTGGTGGGCGGCGTGACCGTGTCGGGCGGGGTGCTCGAGGCCGCGCGGGTGGTGTCGACGGGGCCGTGGTCCCTGAGCGACACGGCCGCCCGCCTGCAGACCGTGCACCTGGCGCCCACCGAGGGCCAGCCCGTCGATCAGGTGGCCTTCGATCTGTCGGGGCCCGCGACCCTCACGCAGGTGTCGGCCGTTGACTGGCCCGGCTACGGCCTGCGGGTCGCGGGTGAGGCGGTGAGGTCGGACTGGGTGTCGCTGGATGGGATGCGGCAGGCCATCGCCCTCGTGGAGCCGGGGGCTCACTGGACGGCGACGCACACCCGCCTGGGGCGCCTGCGCGCGGTGGGCGGTGCGGGCATCGGCCTGTTCGTGGGCGGCACGCTGGACGCCCAGGGGCTCAGCCTGCGGGGGATGGGCGGGCCGGGGGAGCGCACGGCAGTGTTTGTGTACCCGCAGGCCCAGGCCCGGCTGCAGGCCCTGCAGCTCGACGGCCGCGACGGCGTGGGGGAGCTCGTGCACAGCGAGGGCAGCCTGGCGATCACCGACGGCTGGCTCGCCGGCGCCGGCAGCGGCATCGACGGGCGGATGAGCCCGGCGCTGACGCTGAGCCGGGTCTGGCTGCAGGCCGTGAATGGCGGCGTACGGTTTGGTGGCACCGGCACCCTGCAGGACGTGGCGCTGCGCGCGGGCGAGCCGTTGCTGCTGGACGCAGACCAGCCTCAGGCGGCTGCGCACGTGACACGGGCCCGGCTGGTGGTGGCGGGCGATCAGGCGTTCGCGGCCGTGGACGCGACGGGCCTGTCCCGGCTGGTGCTGGCCGACGTGGCGGCCGAGGTGGAGGGCGACACGTACGGCGTCGTGCTGACCGAGGTGGCCGAGGCGTGGCTGGACCGGGTGTCGGTCGACGCGCCCGACACCGAGCAGCATGGCGGCCTGGATGTGCGCGACAGCCACCTGTTCGCGCGGGACGTGCGCCTGACGCGCGGCCCGACCCTGCGCGGCCAGGGCGGCGTCACGCTCTTTCGGGCGTCTTGCCTGCGGGCCTGTCGGGTGGCCGCTGCCGGCGCGATGACCAGCCAACTCTATGTGCAGGCGGGGTCCCAGGTGCGGCTGGATGACGGCTGGCTGAGCGCCGGCCGACCCAGTCCCAGGGGTCAGCTTGGGGTGGGGGTGTACGTCGAGGGCCTGCTGGAGGGCCGGCGGCTGCGCTTGCTCGACAACACCGACGTGGGCCTGGTGGTGACCCGCCAGGGGCAGGCGACCCTGAGCGATCTGGTGGTGCAGGGCACGCGGGTCGCGCCGCTGTGTCTGTCGTCCGATGACTGCGGCGCGTGGCCCTGGGCGCAGGCCCTGTGGGTCGACGGCGAGGGCACCCGGCTGACCCTCGATCGGTTCCACCTGGCCGACAACGCGGGCTTCGGCGTGCGGCTCACCGAGGGCGCGCGCTTCGAGCGCAGCCACGGCCTGGTGGGCCCCAACCGGGCCCCCGACGGCACCGGCCGCGGCCTGCTGGTGTCGGCGGGCGCCGACCTGGGCGACGACGGCGAGGCGGTGTGCATCTTCGAGCCCTCCCAGGTGGATGACGGCAGCCGCCTGGTGCCCTGGGCGGGCCTGCCCGAGGACCCCCGCCCCGTGGATCAGCCCGCCTTCGCCTGCTTCGCCTGGGACCTGCCCTGCGACGCCGCGCTGCCCACGGCGGACTGAGCCCCCCCTACGCCCGGCGCCAGCCGGTGGGGATGAGTCAGTGGGTGGGGTCGGCGTAGGCCTCGCGGGACCGGCCGGGGCTCAGAGGTGGGGCGCCGTCCAGCGGTCGCCGGCTTGCACCACCAGCGGCTTGCCATCCTTGAAGGTGCGGCCGACCAGGGCGCCCAGCACGGCGGTCACGTCGTCGGCGGTCACGCCCCACGCCGGCGGCAGGCGGTCGGCCACCTGGGCGCTGGTGCGGCCGTCAGCCTGCCCTTCGATCTGGGCCAGGGCCGCGCCGGTGATCCAGTCCACCTCGATGGCGTAGCGGTTCATCAAGAAGAGCATGCGGCCCAGCTTGGCGATGGAGACGGTCGCGCCCTTCACGTCGCCCTCGAAGGCAGCCTTGAAGCCCTTGAGGGTGGCCTTCATGACTTGCAGGGCGTCGTCGTCCTCGCCGCGGAAGACCCGGTAGCCTGAGCCATCGAGCCGCCTGTGGGCGCCGCGGGTGGTCTCTTCGACGGGGGGCGGCGCCACCTCGGGTAGCTCAGGCATGATCGCGCGAACCAGGGCGTCGATGGCCGCCTCGGGCAGGCCGTCGAGCAGCAGCTCGAGGGCCTGCTCGCGCTCGAGCAGCGCGCGGAAGACGACGCCCCAGCGCCGCAGCAGCCGCCGCGCGATGAACTCCGCGTCGGGCGCCGGCGGCTCGCCGTCGACGCCGAGGCCGCCGCGCCGC
>JAUHVS010000521.1 GCA_030424955.1 bacterium
GGCCGTGCACCGCCTCGAAGGTGGTCTGCTCGTAGTGCGCCGCGAGGGCCGGCGCCTGCTCGTCGTAGGCAGGGTTCATGGGCGCACAGTTCCCGGCCGGCCCCTTGGTGTCAACGCGCCACCCCCGGCAGGCGGGCCTGCGCCGCAGCGTGGGCTGACGCCTACTCCACCGCCCCCACCCGCACCACGGCCGGCACCGCCTCCTGCGTGACCGGGTCCACCGTGAGCACCACGAAGTGCCGGTCGATGCCGTCGAAGGCCTCGCCGATGCCGCCGCCGCCCCCGGTGATGAGCGCCGGCATGCCCACCTGGGCGTAGTGATGGAAGCTGTGCACGTGCCCGTGCACCGTCAGGTCGACGCCGGCGCGGGCCAGCAGGCCGAGCAGCGTGTGGGCCTCGGCCCGGCTGGCGAAGGCGTTGTTGCGCAGGCCCGCCACGTCCAGCGGCGGCATGTGGGTCATGAACAGGTGGAACTGGTCGCGCCCGGCGGCCAGCCAGCCCGCGAGCTTGCGGTAGGTGCGGGGCGCGATGGTGGCGGTGCCCGAGTCCACCAGGGTGAAGCGCGCGCCGCGGTAGGCGAAGCTGAAGCTGGCCCGCCCGAAGTCGCGGTGGAAGGCGGGCGAGGTCGCGCTGCCCCCAAGCTCGTGGTTGCCCAGGGTGGTGTAGAGCGGGAACGGCAGCACCGCCATGCGCCGCTGAAAGAGCCGGATCTCGTCGGCGTAGCCCTGGTCGGTCAGGTCGCCGCTCACCAGCCCGAAGTGGATGTCGGGCTGCTCGGCCAGCCGGGCGAAGAAGTCGGCGGCGTCGGGCAGCGCCTCCTGGGTGTCGGCGAAGAGCACGATCCGGAAGGGCTCGACGGGCGTCGCCCGCGGGGCCGCCAGCTCGAGGCGCGAGGGGCCCGCCGGCAGGGTCACCCGCCAGGCCTTGTGGGTTGGCAGGTCCCGGGGCTCGGGCGTGGCCGTGCGCCCGGTCAGCTCAGCGTCGGGCAGCGCGTTGCGCACCTCGATGACCCACTCGCCCGCGGCCTCGGCGTCGAGGTCGATGATCAGCCCGGGCGCCTGCGCCCACACCACCAGGCTGCCCGGCTCGAGCACCCGCACCGCGGCCAGCCCGTCCTGAACGGCCACGGTCAGGCCCGCCGCCGTGCGCCGGCCGACGCGATCGGCGTTCGCCTCGCGCTCCTCGGCCAGATCCACGCAGCCCGCCAAGGCCAGCCCGATCACCACGGCCCAGCCCACCGCGGGTGTCCGCCACAGCCTCGTCATCGCGACCCTCCCCACTGATACACCAGGCCGCCACCGGCCACCTGCGCCGACCCCGTGGCCACGCTCAGATCCACCCCCCAGGGCCCCCAGACGCGCAGCCGCGCCCGCGCCCCGACGTGCCCGGGCGAGCCGCTGCCCAGGCCCACCAGCTTGGCGCCGCCGACGTAGCCGTCGTGGCGGTGGTCGTAGAACACCGCGAGCTCGCCGAACCCGTCGCGGGCGTGGCCCAGGTACAGGCCGAAGGCGAACCCACCGAGCAGCAGCGACTCGGACTCCAGATCGAAGCCGTCGTGCTGCGTGCCCCCGACCGCGACCCCGATCTCGGCCTCGGCGAAGGCGCCGCGCAGGGTGGGCCCCACCGCCTGCAGATCCAGCCGCCCCCGAGCGGCCAGCTCCCCAAACACCTGCTGGAACCGCTCATCGCCGAAGCGGTGCCACACCACGCCGGTGCGCAGATCCAGGAAGCTGCCGTCCGCCGCCGTGCGGTCGGGCCGCGGCCCTACCAGCCGCCAGCGCGGCGTCAGCCGCACCCGCTGGTTGTCGTGGTCCACGGCGAACCAGGCCCGCCCGTCCAGCACCAGCCCGCGGTGGCGCCAGCGCGCGCCCACCACCGACAGCCCGCTGTAGGCCTGCACCGGGTCGTTCACCGCCAGGAAGCCCGCGTCCACCGTGAGGTCGGGGGCGCGCACCACCGGCGCGCCCGCGCCCCGGCCCCCGCTCACGCTGCCGTACACGTCGGCCAGCGCCGACACGCCGAACAGGCCCGCGCTGTGGATCAGCAGCCAGCTCAGCGGGGCCACCGTGCGGGGCGAGGCGCCGGTCACCGCCAGGCCGGCGATGCCGCCCACCATGCCGCCCAGCCCGATCCCCTCGGCGGTCAGCAGCCGCCAGCCGGTGCGGGTCTCGCCGCGGATGAAGTGGCCGGCGCCATGCACCACCAGCCCGGGCACGACGGCGCCGGCCCCGGCGAGGGCCTTGCGCACCGGCGAGGCGGGCGGGATGAGATCAGGGGGGGGCGCGGGGGCCGGCGCGGCCAGGAGCGCCAGGCACAGGCCGGCGATGGGGCTGAACATCGGAACTCCGCGCCGCAGGGTCGACCCGGAGGATGAGCGCGGGGCCGCTCGGGTTGCCCGCTACTCGCTGCGCAGCACCAGGAAGTCCCGCGGGCCGAGCTGCGTGGGGCCGCCCATCACCTGGGCGTCGTTCATCAGATCGGTGTACGCGCCGGCCGGCAGGTTCACCTGGATCGGGCTGTCGCCCTTGTTGATGGCGATGGTGACGTCGGGCGACGGCTCGCCGCAGCCGGTCATGCGGTACACCCAGTGGCTCTGGCCGGCGTCCAGCGTGATCCGCCGCCCGCGCCCCAGCACCTTGTTGTCGCGGCGGATGCGCCCCAGGCGCGCCACGTCGTCGCGCAGGGCGATCTGGTGGGCGTTCAGGTCGGCGTCGTCCCACGGCATCATGCGGCGGTTGTCGGGATCGCCCCCGCCCGCCAGGCCCACCTCGTCGCCGTAGTAGATCAGGGGGATGCCCGGGTTGGTCATCATCAGGGCGAACACCACCCCCAGGCGCTCATAGGGCACGGCGTCCTGGGGCTGCCCAAAGCTCTGCTGATCCCAGCCGTTGCCCGGGAAGCTGCCCTGGCGGCAGTTGCCGATCTGGCGGCTCGCGAAGTGGATCGGCCGCGGGATGTCGTGGTTGCCGATCCAGGTGGTCATCAGCGAGCCCGGCCCGTAGAAGCTGTCGTTGCCGCCCATCCAGCCCGCGAAGTCCTGCAGGCTGCCGCCCTCGCCAAACACGGCCTCGCAGATGCGCGCCTTGAAGGGGAAGTCGAACTGCCCATCGAGCAGCTCGGCGGGGTCGACGAAGCTGCGCAGCAGGTCGCGGTTGTCGTACGCGAAGGTCTCGCCGACCAGGTAGAACCGCCCGCCCGCGGGCTCGGCGATGCGCTGGTCCAGGGCGTCGCGCAGGTCGCGCAGCCACTGCAACGACACGTGCTTGATGGCGTCGAGCCGGTAGCCGTCGATGCCGTAGTGGGTGGCCCACCACAGCGCGTCGTTGACCGACCACGCCCGCGCCGCCGCGTTGTCGAAGTCAAACGGCGGCAGGTAGTCGGTGAAGGCGCAGCGGGTGCCCCAGAAGGGGTCGTCCCACAGGTTCTCGGGGCCGCACAGCGCGAAGCGGCCGTCCCGGCGCGCGAACCAGTCGGGGTGCGCCTGGTACAGGCCGCTGTCGACGTCCACGTGGTTCATGACGTAGTCGAACAGCACCTTCACGTCGGCGGCGTGGCTGGCGTCCACGAAGGCCTGCAGATCGGCGTCCGTGCCGATGCGCGACTCCACGCGCGGCCTGGGCGACGGGTTGGCCGGATCGGTGAAGTCGATGTTGTCGGGCGCCGGCCAGTAGCCGTGGTAGGCGCTGTAGGTGTTGGGATCGCTGCCGGGATCGATGGCCGCGCCGGCCGCGTCGCGGTTCTCAAAGGGCGCGGTGATCCAGATCGCCGTCACGCCCAGGTCGGTCAGGTAGGGGATCTTGGCCGTCAGGCCCTGCAGATCGCCGCCCATGTACTGCCCGCTCGGGCCATTGGCGGGCCCGTCGGTGGCCCCGGGCACGATGTCGCGCTGGCCGTCGCTGTCGTAGAACCGGTCGACCATCGCGAAGTACATCACCGCGTCGCGCCAGTCGAAGACCTCGACGTCGCCGCAGGCCGACGGCCCCGGCCCGGGATCGTCACACAGCACGGTGACCTGCGAGTTCCGCCCGCCAAAGCCGTCATCCACCGTCTGCGGGTTGGCCGGATCGGCCACCCACTGCACGTTGGCGCCGTTGACCAGCACGAACTTGTACTGGTGGCTGTCGTTGGCCAGCGTCGTCCGGGCGTACCAGACGCCCTCGTCCGCCAGCCAGGTCATGTCGATCCAGCCGGCCTCCCACTGCGTGAAGCTGCCGGCCAGCCGCACCACGTCGTAGGTCTGGCCCTGGGGGTCGTAGGTGAACACCGTCTCGGCGCAGGCCTTGTCGGTGCACTGCAGCCCCACGCACGACTCGGTGAACAGGTCGCACTCCGCGTAGGTCTCGCACTCCGGCTCGACGCACTGCAGCTCGATGCAGGTCTGCCCCTCGGCGCAGCCCGTGTCGTCCAGGCACTCGGGCTCGCAGGCGCCCTCGCGGCACACCAGCGGGGCCTCGCAGGGGGTGTCATCGTCGCACTCGGGCGCCTCGACGCAGGCGCCGGCGTCGTCGCACACCAGGCCGTCGGCGCAGAAGCAGGGCTCCATGTCGACGCACACCTGGGCCCGGCACAGGGGCGCCGCGGCGTCGCCGCAGTCGCTGTCGGCGAGGCACTCAGGCGTAAACGGGCAGCTGTGATCCAGCACCGTGTTCTCGCCGCCTTCGCCGTCGTCGACCCGCTCGCCGTTGTCGGGGTCGGGCTGCCAGACGCCGTCCACGATGAACTTGTAGGGGTAGCGCCCGGGCGGCATGGGCACGTCGGCCATCCAGAAGCCGTCGCCGTCGGGATCGCTCAGCACCACGGCGCCCGACCACGGCGGGCGCTCGAAGGCGCCCCCGGC
>JAUHVS010000522.1 GCA_030424955.1 bacterium
CGTCCACCCCGATCTGGTGCGCCACGAGGCACGGTTTCTGAGTGGTGGCCCACACCGCGTGCTGGTGCCCCTGGCGGGCAAGTCCGTGGATCTCGTGTGGCTGGCGGCGCGGGGTCACCACGTGACGGCGGTGGAGCTCTCGCCGCTGGCAGCCCAGGCGTTCCACGCCGAGCAGGGCATCGACGCGGCGCCCGAGGCGGCCGGGCCGCACCAGGTCTGGCGGTCCGCGAACCTGCACTACCGGGTGGGTGATCTCTTCGACCTCACACCCGAGGCGGGCCCGTTCACCCACGTGTGGGATCGGGCGGCGATGGTCGCGCTCGATCCCCAGCGCCGCGCCCGCTACCTGGCGCACCTGCGCCACCTGGCGCCGGGCGCGCGGCTGCTGCTCAACGTGCTGGAGTATGAGCCCGCGCTGCGTGATGCGCCGCCCCACGCCATCCCCGACGCCGAGGTGCGCGCCGCGTACCCAGCCGCGACGCTGCTGCACGAGGCCGAGGCCCCCGATCGCGGCTGGACCGAGCGCACGTACCTCGCGCCGATCCCCGCGGGCTGAGGCCGAGGCCCCCACCGTCCGCCGTGCCACCACCCGCGCCCCTCGACGTGGACGCGGTGCCGCTGGCGGGCTTCGGGCTGGCCGAGGCGCTGCCGCCCTTGGACGGCGACTGGTGCGCCACCGGGTGCAGGCAGGCGAGCCCATCGCCCTGCGCACGATCTACCTGGGGCCCGATCTGTTGGCGCCGGCGGCGCCGTGCTGTGTGTTCGAGGTCGAGCCCCTCGCCCGAGAGGTGTTCACCTACGAGAGCCGCTGGACGCCCGCGGTGGCCGCCGCCGATCCCTTGGCCGCGCCCTTCTTCGAGGTGCTGGCGGGGCTGGTGGGCCGCTGGCGCCAGCAGGAGGCGCCGACGGTGGCGCACACCGCCCAGACGGCCGGCGTGCAGCAGGTGGTGGACCGCGTGGACGCACACCGCTCCACGCCCCCGACGCTGACCGAGGCCACCGTCGCTGTCGGTCTGAGCCCCCGCACGCTTCCGGCGACGCCTGCTTGGCCGGGCACGCCGCGCCGCAGCGGGGCGCGCTCAGCCCTCGGGCGTTGGGGGGGCGGGATCTGCCGCACGCGAGCCGCCCGGCGGATCGCGCTGCGCGCGCTGGCCCTGTGATCCCTCGCGCAGGGCCGCCAGGGCCCCGGCGGCCTGAGGGGTGGCGGCGACAGGCACGGCGCTCAGCGCCCCCGCCTCGGCGGCCACCAGGCTGAGGCCGCCCGGCGTCGTGGGCAGCCGCTCGGCGAGCCGCGCCAGGGCGGCCTCGGCGGCGTCCTTGAGCGCGGCGGGCCCGCGCCCCCCGACCACCCGGCGCAGCAGCCCGGCGCTGGGCGCGCCGCCCACGTGGCCGAGCACGTCGATGGCCGCCCGCTGCACCGTCGGCTCGGGGTGGGTGACCAGCGCCAGCAGGGTGGGCTCGGCGTCGGGGCCCACGGCGCCCAGGGCGGCGGTGGCGCGGGCGAGCGGCTCCGCGGGCAGGCCCGCCGGCTGGTGGCACAGCGACAGCAGGGCGGGCGCGAGCCGCCGGCGCGCGGCGTGGTGGGCGACCTCGGCGCGCAGCGCCGCAGGGCTGTCGGCGCCGGCGTGGTTGATGAGCAGGGCGTCCACCCACTCGCCGCCGGCGCTGGCGGCCAGCCGCTGCAGGGCCTGCACCCGCAGGGCCGCGGGGGCGGCGCCGTCGTTCACCAGCCGCCCCAGGGTGGGGTGGCCGTCGGCGCCCAGGTGCAGCGCGGCCTGCAGCCGCACGGCGGCGTCGTCGTCGGTCAGCGCGCTGCGGGCCGTGGGGGCGGTGAGGGGGTGATCGGCGTGGTGGGCGAGCAGCAGCGACAGGTTCAGGGCGCGCACGGCGGGCAGGGGATCGCGGCGGGCGTTGCGGGCCAGCCGGGCCTCCACCCCCAGCTCGCTCAGGTCCAGGCCCTTCGCCAACTGCACCATCGCGCGCAGCCGGGCCTCGAGATCGGCCGCCAGGGTGGCCGGCGCCGGGCCCCGCAGGATGATCTCGCCGCCCTCCACCCGCACGCCCAGGGCGGTCAGCGTGCGCAGGCGCTTGCGGGTGGCGGCGTCCAGCAGGGCGACGGTGAGGGTGTGGGCGTTGGGGCTGACCCGCACGGCGTCGTCGAAGGCGGGATCACCGACGGCCAGATCGGGGGCGACGGCGAGCCGCTGCAGGGCGCTGGGCTCGGCGGCGAAGGCGATCTCCGCCGACAGCCGGCCGCCGGATCCCGGCCGCACGATCACCCGGGTGCGGTGGCCCTCGTCGAGGCTCAGGCGCTCGGCGCGCGCCTGCCAGCCGTCCACCTCGCCGTCGAGCAGCCAGGTGTGGCCGCGGGCGACCACGGTCTGCAGGCCGAGCGCGCGGCCGGCCGCCAGCCAGTCGGCGCGGCCGGTGCCCAGGGCGGCGCGGGTGGCCGCCCACAGCGTGCCCGCGCTGGCGACGCCCCCGATGATCAGCCACAGCCAGTCCATCAGCCGCCCCCCGCCCTCAGCGCCGCCCGGTCGTCGGCTCGGCCATCAGAACAGGCGGCCCATCTCGCGGGCCTCGGCCTGGGCGGCCCGCATCAGCAGGGCGTGGTCGATGCGCACGTCCTCGTCGGCGGCGAAGAACGCGGCGCGCAGCACGGCGTTCTTGATGTTGCCGCCCGACATCTGGAACCGGCGGCCGATCTTGGGGAAGTCGATGTCGTCGCCCAGCACGTCCGCGGTGGGCAGCATGCGCCGCCACAGCTCGGCGCGCTCGTCGGCGTCGGGCAGCGGGAAGTGCACGCGGAACTTCAGGCGGCGCTTGAAGGCCTCGTCGATGCTCTTCTCGAAGTTGGTGGTGAGCAGCGACATGCCGTCGTAGGACTCCATGCGCTGCAGCAGGTAGTTGACCTCCATGTTGGCGAAGCGGTCGTTGCTGCCCTTCACCTCGGTGCGGCTCGAGAACAGCGAGTCGGCCTCGTCGAACAGCAAGATGACCTGGGCCTTCTCGGCCTCGTCGAACACGCGGCCCAGGTTCTTCTCGGTCTCGCCCACCCACTTGCTGACGATGCGGCTGACGTCGACCTTGTAGAGCTCGCGGCCCAGGGTCTTGGCCATCAGCGCCGCCATCATGGTCTTGCCGGTGCCGGGGGGGCCGCTGAACAGGCAGGCCAGGCCGCGGCCGTAGCTCATCTTGCGGCGCATGCCCCAGTCGTCGAACACCCGCTCGCGCCACTTGGCCTGGGCGATGATGTCCTTGATCGAGCCCATCACCTCTTCGGGCAGCACCACGTCGCTCCACTCCAGGGTGGTGGCGAAGGGCTCGGCCACGTTGCTCAGGGCGTGGTCGAGGCGGCGGCGCACGGCCTGCAGCAGGTCGTCCTCGGTGACGGGGCCCGTGCCCCCCGTGAACCGGCGGCGGGCGCGGGCGTCGGCCACCGCGTGGTGCACGGCGCCCGGGGTGACGGTGAAGCGCTCCGACAGCGCGCGGCCCAGGGACTCGCCGTCGGCCTGGTCGAGGGCCTTGGCCCACGCGGCGCGCTGGGCGGCGGCGCCCGGGATGGGGAAGCGCAGGTCGAGCACGTGGCGCACCCGCTGGGCGAGCTGGGCCACGGGCTGGCGCGCCGAGAAGGCCACCGGCCCCGGGTGGCGGTCGACGAGCTCGCCCAGGCGCTCGGCCAGGGGATCCCACACCGTGCGGTCGTCGAACAGGTGGTCGCCGCGCAGCAGCGGGATGGCGCCGCGCAGCATGGCCTCCCGCAGGGCGATGCCCACCTGGGGCACGAACTTCTTCTCGTCGGCCGCCAGCCGGTCGAGCTCCACGGTGAACACGCCGCGGCCCAGGGCCGCCGCCACCGTGAGCAGGCTGGTGCGCCGGCCGGCGCCGTCCGGGCCCAGCAGGCAGGGGCGGGGGCCGTCGGCCTCCAGGGCCCGGGGCACCACGGCCTGCAGCTCAGCCAGCGGGCCGGGGTCGATCTGCAGCTCGCTGAGCGGCAGGGCCTTGGCGGGCGGGTCGTAGCGGCCCACGCCGGCCAGCGCGGCCTCGCGGGGGTCGAGCTGGCCCCGCAGGAACGCCATCACCGAGTCGGGCACCACCACGCCCTGGTGCAGCAGCGGCGTGGGCTCGCCCCAGGCCGTCGAGGGGCGCAGATCCACCAGCCGGCCCCGCACCAGCGACGAGGCGGCCATGCACTCGGCCACCCACGCGGCGTGCTCGGTGGCGTCATCGGCCAGCAGCTCCACCAAGAAGCCCACGCTGGGCAGCTTCACCGCGAAGTCGGCCCACGCGAAGGTGTAGAGCCGCGACAGATCCATGCTGAGCATCGGCCCGGCGGCGGCCACCAGCAGCAGGGTCTGCCGGTCGGTGAGGCGGAACCGGGTGGCCAGATCGTGCAGGGGGCCGCCGCGGTTGGCGAAGAGCGCCTGGCGGTCGGCGCGGAGCTCAGCGTCCACCGCCGCGGGGTCCCCGATGCCCAGGGCCGAGGCCGCGGCCGGGGTGGCGCCGGGGGCCTGGCCCGACATCACCCGCCGCGCCTCCTCGAGGCCCACGTAGAGCTGGTTGAGGTTGCCGCTGGCCTGCACCATGCGGTGGCCATAGCGCCCGATGTGCCGCTTGACGCACAGGTACAGGTGGTCGAGCCAATGCTCCAGGGCCTCGCCGCGCATCCGGTCGCCTCGGTGGGGGTTGGGGTGGGGGCGCGAGTGTAGCGTTTGACGGGGGCAGGCCGCATCCGCATCCTGGCGCGCTTCTCAAGTATCGGTTCGGGATGCACGCCATGGACCACACCCCCGCTGTTCGCCGCTGGCTCTGGGCCGTCTACGGCATG
>JAUHVS010000523.1 GCA_030424955.1 bacterium
TCTCCCGCCAAGGTGGTCTTGGGCTCGCCTTCGCCCGGCTTGCCGTCGAGGCGCACGGTGGCGTCATCGGCCTCAAACCCCGGAGCGGAGGCGGGACCTGCGCCTGGCTCGAGGTGCCCATCCAATCGAACTCGGAGGTGTCCCGTGGCTCTCATCTTGCTGGTTGATGATGACCCCCAAGTGCTACGAACGTCGGCCCGGCTCCTGTCGGTGCACAACCACCAGGTGTTGAGCGCTGCGTCGGGCCTCGCTGCTCTCAGGATCGTGATGGATGAGCCCATCGAGCTGGTCGTCAGCGATCTGAACATGCGTCCGCTCGATGGGCTCGATCTGCTCCGGCGGCTGCGCATGACCCATCCTGACTTGCCCTTCATCTTGATGAGCGGCGACGTCGAGGTGGACCAGGTCGCCGAGGCCATGCAGTTCGGCTTGTCCAACCTCCTGCTGAAGCCGACCGAGCCCGCGAGGTTCGAAGAGGCGGTGCAAGGCGCGCTGGCGCAGGCATCGAACCGTCGGCTGGCGCAGGGTTTCAAGGCCACCACCGACAGGGTTGGCTTGCTCCCCAAGCACACACTCGAGCTCGACGCGAGCTACGCGAGGGCGGTCGCCGGTCTGCGGATACACTTCCAACCCATCGTCAACGCCCGGTCAGGCGCGGTCATCGGGAGCGAGGCCCTGATGCGCCCCGGCCCTGGCCCGCTCAGTTCGCCCGTCGACTTGCTCGACGCCGCGAAGCGCCTGGGCCGCAGTGGAGCGCTCGAAGACCGGCTGCTCGAGCAGGCCTGTGCCGCCTTCGAGGCGCAGGGGGCCCCGCACCAGCTGTTCCTGAACTGCTCCGTGCAGAAGCTGCTTCAGCTCGCCACAGCGCCGCCCCCATGGATGATGAGCGGCAGGCTGAAGCTGGTGCTCGAGGTCACTGAGCGGGAACGTCCACCGTCGCCGGGGCCGCTCGCTGAGGCGATGTCTTCGGTGCGCCGTTTCGGCGCCGCCCTGGCCATCGATGATCTCGGCGCCGGACACGCCGGCTTGCTGAGCGTCCTCTCGCTCACGCCGGAGTTCGTCAAGATCGACCGCGACGTAGTGCAGTTGATGGGCGAGCGTGCCGACGTCGCGGTCGCCGTCGCCGAGCTGCTGAGAGACGACCGATGGGGGGCCGTCATCGCCGAGGGCGTGGAGACGACTGCGGAGGCCTACGCATGCCTCGACGCCGGCATCGAACTGCAACAGGGGTTCCTTCATGCTCGGCCGGCGCCGCAGGTCGTCACCGAGGTGGAGGCTCTGGGGCAGGCCTCTGCACGGCGCCCATGAGCTCGCCCCCGTCAACAGGGCCTCGCCAGGTAGGCGATGAGCCGACGCCGACCCCCGTCCCGGTTCAACCGGCACACCACCGAGACGATCTCGCGGGCGCCCGGGTCCTCGCCGTCGACGACGACCCCGACGCGCTCCGGGCCCTGGCGGAGCTGCTGGTGCAGGAATGCGATGACCTGCGCACCGCGCTATCGGGCGGGGAGGCCCTGGAGATCGCCGCGTCCGCGCCACCGGACATCGCCCTGGTCGACATCAGGCTCCCCGACCTTGACGGATTCGAGCTGTGTCGCCGGCTACGCGCGCTGCCCAACCTGTCGGATCTACCGATCATCGTCCTGACCGCCTTCGACGCTGAGGAGCTCCCCGAAGCGGCGTTCGGTGCGGGCGGCGTCGACTACATGCGCAAGCCGCTGCGTCACGTCGAGCTCCTGGCACGTATGCGACTGCACAGACGGGCGCAGGTCGATCGTCAGGCCTTGGCGCGGCGAGAGTCGGCGTGGCGCCGACTGTTGGAGACCAGCAACGATGGCGTGTGGGCGCTCGACGCCCACGGGGCCGGTGTGATGGCCAACGCCCGCATGGCGGAGCTCATTGGAGTCCCCACTGCGGCCCTCATCGGCACGCCAATCCGTCAGCTTCTTGAGCCGACCACTGGGGCTGCGCTCCTCGACTGGTCCGTCGCCGACGAACGCCCGAGCCGGCTCACCTGTCGGCTCAGACTCCAGCTCCCCGATGGCGGGTTTCGTTGGGTGCGTGTCGCCGCCAGTGACGTCACCGATGAACGGGAGCGCCGGCTGGGAAGCATGCTCTCCGTGGCAGACGTCGAGGCGCAGCACCAGCTGCTCGATCGACAGGCACGGATGATCCGCGCGAACGCCGCCGTACGCGAGGCACAAGGCATCCTGCAACGCCTCCCCGCGTCGGCCTTCGACGGCGACCGGGTCCCCGAGCCGCTCATGATCGCCTTCGAGAGCCTGCGGGTGGCCCTTCAGCTCGATGGGGTGCAGCTCGTCGTCCCGTTGAACGTCGGCGGCCCACCCCTGTCCCTCACAGTGGGCTCGACCGCCAGCCCTGCCCCGTCTCAAGGCGCCTTCGAAGAGAACACCCACCGGTGGGAACTCCCACTGCCCCATGGGCTACGGGGCTGGCTGTCCATGGAGCGTGAGCAGCCCTGGAGCGCGGGTGAAGCGTCCAGCGTGCAGCAGCTGGCCGATGGGCTGGGCGCTCAGGTCTCGCGCTGGATCGCCGAGAATCGCGCCGCGCGGCTCGCGAGCGCGCTTCGACGGCGCCTCGAAGCCAACGAAGATGCCTTGCTGAGGCGGCGTCAGGTCATCGACGCCGTCGAGCGGGTCCAGTCTGTGTTCATGCACCGACACGCCGAGGCCGCGGTGACCGCCGCCATTGGCGAGGCAGTGTGCGAAGTGACGGGCGCCACAGGCGGATGGATCCTGCAGACGCCGGCGTCCCCCTCTGAGGGCGGGGGGATCATTGCGTTTGGCAACACAGCAGAGGCGCAGCCGCCCACCGAGGAGCCGCGCGACCTCTCCGCCAGCTGGCACATGCTGGCGGACCCCGCTGGTCATCTGCTGGCTGGTCTGCACTTCGGTCAGGGGGCTACGCCCTTGACCATCTGGCTGATCTGCCACGCCGACGTGCCAGTCGCCTGCTCAACCACGGAGCTTCGGCCGCTGCTGCGTGCGATTCAGACCGTCCTCGATGGGCTCGACCGCCGCGCAGAGCTCCGCGCGCGAGAGAGAGACGTCACAGACCGCAACCGACACCTTGCTCAGGTGAACGCTCACCTTGAGCGCGCCCTGGCCGCCCGCAAGGAGGTCCTCGGGCTGGTGTCCCATGAGCTCCGAACCCCCCTGACGGCCATCCTGGGCCTGACCGAGGCCCTGGTCGGCTCGGTGATGGGGCCACTGAACCCGGCACAGGCCGAGGCGCTCGAGATCGTTCAGCAGAGCGGTCAGCATCTCCTCCACGTCGTCAATGATCTCATCAGCCTGAGCCGAGTGGGGCTGGGCGGTCACACCACCCTCCGGCCCACCATGGTCAACGAGGTCGTGCGTTCGGCCGTGGAGTTGACGGGGCGTTCGGAACCGGCCCAGCGACGGATCGACTGGGAACCGTCCCCCGCAACCCCCCGATCGCTGACGGACGCCCAGGCCTTCCGCCAGCTGGTGGTCAATCTGATCGACAACGCGCTGAAGTTCAGCCCCGACACCGAACGGATCACCGTGAGGATCACCCCGCGTGACAGCGTGCCGGGGAGCTGCGCGGGGTGGACCGTACGTGTGCGCGACCGAGGCCCCGGCGTCCGACCTGAAGACCTGGCACGGATCTTCGAACCGTTCACACAGATCAGCAGCGGCCTCAGTCGAAAGGCGGGTGGCGTGGGGCTCGGGCTTGCGCTTGTGCGGCGACTTTGCACCAACATTCAAGCTGGCGTAGAGCTGCTTGAGTCGCCAACAGGTGGGCTTGAGGCCCACGTCCGGCTGCCTGATGGCCTGACCGAGGAGACTTGGCATGGTGGAGAATCCCTCACCCCGGGCGCTGCGGTCGTGAACCTGCGAGACGGGGCCGCGGCCGAGGAGTGGGGCCCCGCCCTGTGTCAGCCCGGACGGTTGATGGCGCAGCCGGCCGGCAGCCGCGCTGCGGTCGTGGTGCTGGTCGATCTGCTCGACGAGCAGGCCTGCCGCACCATCGAGCAGATTCGGCGATGGGATCCCGCAGTGCCCCTCGTGGTCCTCCGCTCGATCGGGCTGAGCTCCGACCCGGCCTCCTTGAGGGCCTGGGGTGCGGTGTCGGGGCTAGCCCCATGGCCCTGCTTGTCGACCCGCGCCGCCGCGATAGAGCTCCTGGCAACCTTTGGTGGCGGTCTGACAGTCTGATGAGTACCCGAAGCATCTTCATCGTGGACGACGACTATGCCGTCCGACAGGCCCTACGGTGGCTGGTCATCGGCGCCGGCCTGCCCCCTGTGCTGCTGGACGGAGCAAGCGCGCTCGATTCGCTGCTGCGAGGCGAGCCACGTACCCGGGGGGTGATCCTGCTCGACTTGCAGATGCCGCGCTACAGCGGCCAGCAGCTGATGCGCGATGGGCTGGCGCGTCGCACCCACATGCCGGTCATCATCCTCACCGCCCACGCGGACGTGCCGCTGACGGTTGAGCTCTTCGAGCAAGGCGCAGTGTCTCTGATGGAGAAGCCACCGGAGACTGCGCAGTTCGTCTCGCTCCTCGAGCGCGCGTTGGCAGAGGAGGAGGTTCGCTGGGGCCGCCTCCTCGAGGTTCGGGAAGCCGAAGAGCGCCTCAGCTGCCTGACCGCTCGAGAGCGCGAGATCCTTGGCCTCTTGGTGCGTGGGTTGAGCAACCGGGAGTTGGCCGACGTCCTGGGGATCAGCCACCGCACGGTGGAGAACCACCGGCGGGCGCTGCTGAGAAAGCTGGATATCCGAAAGATCGTCGAGGCGGCCTATTGGCTCGCGACCATCGAGGCGAACGGTTGACAGAC
>JAUHVS010000524.1 GCA_030424955.1 bacterium
CCGCCTGCTTTGTGCTGACCGCCACCGCCAGCCACGCCGCCGAGCCGGTGCACGCGTGGATGGGCACCCGCACCATCGTCAACGAAGGCCACCTGGTACCTGCCATGAAGGGCGGCGAGGGCTACGGCGAGAAGTACACCTTCAACGCCGATCTGGGCGACCGCGGCAGCCTCTACTACTCCCTGACCATCAGCAACCTGGGCCTCGGCGACCACAAGATGGAGGCCAAGGGCCGGCTGACCCTCGACGGCAAGAAGTACACCTGGAAGAAGCAGCTCGACGACGACGAGTGGTCCTTCAAGAAGAGCCCGTTCGAGATCAAGGCGGGCCCCGCCACCCTGTCGGGCACGCCGCAGCACCTGGTGCTCGAGGCCAACGCCGACGGCGCCGCCATCCGCTTCGACCTCACGCCCATCGCCAACCCCTGGCGCCCCCGCAACGGCCAGGTGCAGTTCGGCAGCGAGCGCAAGGCCAGCGACTACACGGTGTTCCCGCTGATGCAGGCCAAGGGCAGCGTCACCCAGGGCGGCACCACCACGGCCATCGAGGGCACCGGCTACGGCACCCACAGCTGGACCGAGCTGGCCATCTACGACCAGGCCCGCTGGTCGATGGAGTTCCGCGGCATCGGCGACGATCAGACCACCCTCTACATCCGCGAGATGGGCCTGCACGCCGACTTCGGCGGCGGCCGCGTCGCCTACCTGCTGATCACCAAGGGCAAGGACATCCTGGTGGAGTCCTTCGACTACACGCTGGATCCCACCGCCATCTACACCGACGACAAGCACAGCAACCGCTACCGCGTGCCCGAGAGCTTCACCCTGCTCGGCAAGGACGCCGAGGAGCCCGGCCAGCGCATGTTCCGCGGCAAGGTCACCAAGAAGAAGCTGCGCAGCCGCAAGGACCTGCTCGCCAAGATGAACGCCGCCATGCGCGCCGTCGTGGGCCGGGTCAGCAAGCCGGTGACCTATGAGTACGACAGCGACTACCTCATCGAGGTGCGCGTCGGCGACCAGACCCACCGCCTGGCGGGCGTGGGCCGCTACGAGATGACCCACTTCAACAAGTAGGGCGCTCGCCGCCCCGCACCGGGGCCCGCGGCGGCGCGCGGACAGACCTGACCCAGACCGAGCGACCTGACCCCGGCCCCGAACGGCGCCCTACCGGCGGCGCCGACGCAGCAGCCCCACCAGCCCCAACGCGAGCCAGGCGGTGCCGACCGGCTGGCCGCCAGCGCTGCAGCCGTCGGCGGTCGTGGCCTCAACGGGCTCGAGCTCGGGCACGGGCTCGGGCACGGGCTGCGCCGCCGGGGCCTCAACGCAGCGCACCTCGAGGGGCACCTGCTCGGCCGCGGGGCTCTCGACCATCAGCGCCGTGCACACGCGGGTCGGCGCGGTCGGGCTCAAGCGGCCCGCGTCCACCGCCACGTTCAGCTCGCCAGCGGCCACGACGGTCACGTCGCCGCTCTCGGCCAGCGCCGCCCGGGCGGCCGCCTCGGTGCTCGCCGTCGCCGACACCAGCAGGACCTCGGGCCAGTCCCCCGCGCTGATCTCGACCTGGGCCTCCACCTGCCCGTGCTCGGCGGTGCCCGTGACCCTCGGGGAGCAGGTGCCCGCCTCGGCGCAGCTGGCGCCTGCGAGCTCGCAGCGCACCTCGTCCACCATCCTGGCCAGCGCCTGGGCCGCCTTCAGCCGCTGCGCGATGGGCAGCGTGGCGGGGGCGGCCCCCGTGGTGAAGTGCCAGGTGCGCAGGTCGTCGCGGCCCCAGTCGCCCAGGCGGTAGAACACGGTGTAGTCCGTCTCCGGCGCCAGCGGCGCGTCGAAGTCGAAGCGGAGCCCCTCGCGCCAGCCGGCCAGGCGGCCCGACACGCCCGGCTGGTCGACCTCCTCCCAGTAGGTGCCGGTGGTCAGGTCGGCCGTGCGCATGACATGCACGCTCGTCTCCCAGTCACCCACGCTGACCCCAGGCGCCTGCTGGTCAGCGGGGAACAGCAAGAGGGCGGTGTTGGTGGGGACGCCCTCGGCGCCATCGACGGGCAGCGTCTTGCCCAACGCCCACATCGGCTCGGGGGGCGCGCAGGCGCTCACCGGGCTGGCAGTGGCGGCGATGAACAGGGCGGCGACAGCGAGCAACAGGGGGCGCATGGCGGGCTCCGGGGTGAGGCGGGGTACGTGCCCCCACCCGACGGGTGGCCACCAGGATCTCACCGAGAAGACGAGGCGCCCGGGCTCAGCCCCCGGCGGCGGGCGTGCGGTCCGCGGGGGGCCGCGACGGCGGGATGGCCAGCGGCACGTCGCTGACCACGCGGTTGCGGCCGGTCTGCTTGGCCCGGTACAGCGCGGCGTCTGCCCGGCGCAGCAGGTCGTCGAGCACGGTGCCCGTGGCCACGCCGGCGCTCACGGTGACCGTCGTGGCCTGCGCGACCTGCTGGCGCACGGCCTCGGCCCAGCCCCGCGCCTCGTTGGGCTCGCCCAGCAGCAGCAGCGCAAACTCCTCGCCGCCCAGCCGGCCCACCAGCAGCTGCTCGCCCGCCACCTCGCGCAGCGCCTCACCGACGGCCGCCAGCACCGCGTCCCCGGCCTCGTGGCCCTGGGTGTCGTTGACGCGCTTGAAGTGGTCGATGTCGACGTAGATCAGGCTCACGTTCAGGGCGTAGGCCTTGGCCTCCATCAGCCGCAGCTGCGCCAGGTCGAGGAAGGGCCGCCGGGCCAGCACCCCCGTCAGCATGTCGAAGCGGGCCAGCTGATCGACCTCCTCGGCGTAGCTGGCGAGGGCCCCGTGCAGGCCGTCGATGAGCTCGGTGAGGAAGGCAAACGCGATGGCGCCCCCGCCCAGCAGCGGCAGCACCCCGAGGGTGAGCGGGGCGCCCCAGCCCAGCCAGCCCATGACCGCGGGCAGGGCCAGGCAGATCAGCAGGGCCCCCTGCCCCAGCCGGCGGGTCGGCGCCAGGAACACCCCAAAGGCGGCGAGCAGCAGCAGGGGCACCAGCAGGTGCAGGTCGGGGTTGAGCGCCCGCGCGGCGTGGCGGCTGATGGCCCACGCGCCCACCGCCGTGGCCCACAGCACCGCAGGGCCCAGCCACCGCCGGGTCCGGGGCCCGCTCGCCAGCAGGCCCACCGCCGCCCCCAGCACCGCCACCACCGGCTCCCACAGGGGGCCCGGCGCCACGGTGCTCAGCAGGTCGACCTCCAGGATGGTGCCCACCACCATCAGCGAGAAGCCCAGCAGCACCGCCACCCGGAAGGGCGGCCCGTGGGCTGCGCGGATCAGCCCGCGCCCGGTCTCGTCGATCTCACCCCGCCAGCCCACCCCGCCCCAGGCGCTCAACACCCGCTGCGCGATGCGCTCGGGCGTCCGCGGCGGCGGTGTCTCAGGGGGCGGTGTGGCGGCGCTCATCTCGCGCAGGCTAACGCGCGCGCGCTACCGGCGGCAGGGTTGACTTTCGGGGTCGGCGTGGGGGCGCCAAGGCGCTGACGCGGGCGACAGGCCGGCGCGCCGGGCCTGGGGGGGGGTCAGTCGAAGGGCGCGTCCGCTGGCAGCTCGCTGAAGTACTCGCGCCAGCGCGCCTCGGCGGCGTCGCCGAACAGGATCCGACAGGCCGCCTTCAGGCCCTCAGCCTTCGCCAGCCGATCGCGCTCCACCACCAGCGCGATCTTGGAGCGGCGCCGCAGGAAGTCCTCGAGCCGCACGATCATCTCGCGCTCGGCGGTCTGCCACAGCTCGCAGCGCAGGTACTCGCTGGTCTCGATGAGCACCTCGCCCATCGTGGGATCGCGGCGGATGTCTTCGAGCATGTCGAAGGCGCCGCGCCCGTAGCGACGCCACAGCCGGTCCGACAGGGGCTCAGCCGCGTGGGGCGCCGCCAGGGCGTCCAGCCCCATCAGCTGGGCCTGGTGGTTGAACTGCTCGCGCACCTCGGCCGGGGGCTCGCCGTACCACACGTAGTCGGGGTGCGGCAGCGACATGCCCGCCTTGCGCAGCAGCGCGCACACCTCGTCGCCCACGTTGATGCAGTCGGTCAGCTTGCCGCCAAAGATGCTGACGAAGCGCCGCTTGGCGTCCAGCTCCAGCTCGTGCTTGCGGCTCAGCCGGGTCCAGTCGACGCCCTCGGTCCCCTCCCCCGCCCCCTCGACCACCAGCGGCCGCACACCGCAGCGCTCGCTGATGATGTCGGCCGGGGTCAGCGGCGTGGCCAGGTTCAGGCGCTTGTTGATGTTGTCGAGGACGAACTGCCGGTCCTCGTCGGTGACGTGGGTCTGCGGGCTGGGCACCCGGGTGTCGGTGGTGCCGATCACCGTGCGCCGCCCCATGGGGATGGCGAAGAACAGCCGGCCGTCGTCAGCGAAGAAGGTCAGCACCCGCTTGTGGCCGGTGATGCGATCCACCACCAGGTGGATGCCCTTGCTGAACACGTGCTGGTGCACCGTGCGCTGGCCCGCGGTCTTGTTGAAGGCGTCGGCGAAGGGCCCACAGGCGTTCACCACCGCCTTGGTGGTGATGTCGAAGGTGCGCCCGCCCTCCACATCCCGCGCGATGACCTGCCAGTGGATGCCGTCCCACTTGGCCGACACCGCCTCGACGTAGTTGGCCGCGATGCAGCCGTGGTTCATGGCCTGGCGCACGAACTGGAAGACGAAGCGGCTGTCGTTGTCGTGCAGGTAGGCGTCGGAGTACTCCACGCCCCCGATGCTGTCGCTCAGGTCGACCTTGGGCTCGTCGCGGGCGATGGCCTTGCGGGTCAGCAGCCGCGGCGCCTTCGTGAAGAAGGCGCCCATCAGCCAGTAGAGCAGCGTCGCGGCGTACAGGGCCC
>JAUHVS010000525.1 GCA_030424955.1 bacterium
CGCACCTCCAGGAAGATCTGCGTGGCCCCCGCCGCCTGTGCGGTCGCCTGCAGGCTCGCCATCAGCGCGGCCCCGATGCCCAGGCCGCGGTGGCCCGGCGCGACGGCGATATCGTGCAGATCGGCCTCGTCGTCCACGATCCAGGCGGCAAAGTAGCCCACCACCTCAGGCCCACCAGACGACGGCAGCACGGCGACCGCACAGCGGGCGTAGGGCTTCGCCAGCTCGCCCCGCCAGGTGTCGGCGTCGGACGCGAGGCGCCAGGTGGCCTCGATGGCCCGCACCGCGTCGATGTCGTCGGCAGTCATCGGCCGCACGCGCAGGGCGTCGGCGCCGCGCATCAGCCCGGCGCGTCCGGCCCGGCGGGATCAGCGGGGTGCGCAGGCGCTTCTGGCTCGGGCGCCGCCGCCCCGTCGGGCACCGTCACCATGGGCTCGGGCGGCACGACGAAGCGCTGGAGCCGCCGCCACAGGGTCTCCATCCCGTCACCCGACAGGGAAGACCATGGCACCAGCTGGTGGGTGGGCACCCCCAGCGTGCGCGCCATCTGCGCGAGCACGGGGGCCCGCTTGGACTTGGGCAGCTTGTCGATCTTGGTGGCGACCGGCACGACCGCGCGGCCGTGTGCGCTCGCGAAGCCCACCAGGTCGCGCTCCCAGGCCCCCGGCTCCCGGCGGCAGTCCACCAGCACCAGCAGCGCCACCAGCCCCCGCCGGTTGGCCAGGTAGGTCTCGACCATGGGCCCCCAGGCGCGCCGGATGGCGGTCGGCACCTTCGCGTAGCCATAGCCCGGCAGATCGCAGAGCACGAACTGCTCGTTGATGTTGAAGAAGTTCAGCAGCTGGGTCCGGCCCGGCGTGTTGCTGACCTTGGCGAGGCGCCGTCGGTTGACGAGGGTGTTGATCAGGCTCGACTTGCCCACGTTCGAGCGCCCCGCCACGGCGATCTCGGGCAGCCCCAGATCGGGGTAGCCGTCGGGCGCGACGGCGCTCTTGATGAACTCCGCAGACTTGACTTGGGGGTTCTCAGGCATGTCATCCCTCTCGGCAGGGTGATGGACCCCGCGGGCCCTGCCGGGCGGCCGCGGAGATCAGGTGTGACGGGTGTGGCCCGCGCGGCCTGGCAGGCTGCTGACAGGCGTTCCCCGAGGCCGCGCGCGCCCCAGCACCAACTCCGGGGCGCCGCACCGGCGCACGCGGGCGACGGGCGCACGCGTCATCAACATGCGGTCAGGCGCCTGCGCTCAGGGCGGTCAAGACCAGCGCGGCCGCGCACAGGGTCGCCGCGCGGCGGGGCGCGTCGCTCTGCAGCGAGGCCGCGCCCAGCAGCACCGCAGCCACGGCCAGGGCGACCTCGCCCGGTCGCCACGGGGCCCCCCCCACCAGGGCGAGCTGCCAGCCGAGCGCCGCCAGCACCCCCAGCGCGCCCAGGGTGGGCCAGCCGTGCTGCCAGCGGGGCGGCATGGGCCGCACGGCGCTCACCATGGCCACCAGCCCAGCGGCGGCGAGCACGCCCACCGCGACCAGCCCCGGCGTCTCGAACCGCCACAGGCCCTCGGGGGCCGTGAAGCCCACGACGTGCGCCGCGGCCAGATCAAACTGGCCGAGGAACGCCCGGACGCCGGCCGCTCCCTGGCCGGAGCCCCCCCCCGCCGACAGAGCGGCGAGGCCGAACGCGCTGCCTGCGAGCGGCAGCGCCGCCCCGGCGAGGGTCGCGCGATCCTTCTGACGCCGCGCCGCGAGGCCGGCGCCGCCCAGCCCAGCCGCCGCCATCAGCAGCAGGGCCAGGCCGCTCCCGTCCACGGGCTGCCGCAGCGGCACCTGCCGCACCTGGCGGCGGGCGCCCGTGCGCTGGATCACCACCCGGGCGTTGACCGGCTCGCCGGCCATGCGGGCCTCCGCCAGCACGTCCTGGTTCAGGGCGTGCCCGGGCGCGTGCTGCCACGCCAGCGCCAGCGCCGTGAGGCCCACGGCTGCGCCGGTCGCCACCCGCCACCAGCGGCCGCCAGCCTCGCCCGCGGTCATCGTGCCGCCGACGAAGGCCAAGAAGGCCGCCGCCAACCCAAGCAATGCCGGCGTCATGCGCGCCTCCCCACCAGGCCCATCAACAGCCCGATGGCCATCAGCCCCAGGCCGGCGAACAGCGGCGCCATCGGGCCGCGGCGACGCACGCCAAGGGTCACCGCCGGGCTGGCCTCCACCGCTGCCAGCCGGACCTTCCAGGGGGACTGGCCCAGCCGGGCGTCCAGATCGGGGGCCTCGACGAAGTGCCAGGCCGTCGTGCTCTCGTCCTTGCCCCAGCGCACGGTGACCTGCGCCGCGGGGCCCAAGGCCCGCCCAAAGTCAGCGGCCAGCCGCCGCACCTCGACCACAGCGCCGTCCGGCAGCGCCCGGCTGCTCCCCTCGGCGATGTTGACGGAGATCGAGGCCGCGTCCGCGCCACCCGCGCGAGGGGACAAGACCAGCGCCGCGGTGGTCGGCGCGCCCGGCGCGCCGTCGGCCTGGCGGTAGAGGGCCCAGGGCCCCACCACCACCTCGCGCCCACCGGGCGGCACGACGGCCCGGCCGACCTCGAAGTCGCCCGTGCCGATGCGCACGTCCAGGCCGCCCGGCACCGCCCGCGCGCTCAGCGCGCCCCCCAGGTGGACCGAGATCTGGCCGTTGGGCGAGTGCCGCTGGTAGGTCTCCACGCTGCCCGCCTGCTCACCCAGGCGGACCGCCCCCGCCGCCGAGCCGGCCTGTACGGCGCCCCAGCCAGCGATCGCGATGCCTGCGCAGAAGACCCAGGCCGCCCACGGCATGCGCTCGCCGCGCAGCGCGCCCGCCGCCAACGCGAAGGGCAGCAGGACCAACGGGAGCTGGAGCGCTGGCGACGAGACCAGGGGCGTGGTGTCGGCGACATCCAGCGACCGCACGGCCACCACCGTCGCCGCCCAGAGCGCCAACGCGACGCTGGTCCAAGGCGACGCCAGGCCGCGCCAGGCGCTGGCCCAAGGTCCCTGCAGGGCGGGCGCTGCGAACATGGGCTCCTCCCACGACGGGTCACAGCCGTCGCGCCCGCAGGCGTCGACAGCAGGGGCGGTATAGCACCCCCGCCCCCCACAGGGAACGCCCCCGCGCGGCCCGGCGGCGGGCCGGCGGCGGTAGCACCCGCGCGCGGCTTGCCGTATCGTCCGCACATGCGAATCGGACTCACCGGCGGCATCGCCTGCGGCAAGACCACCGTGGCGGATCACTTGCGGCACCTGGGCGCGATCATCGTAGACGCCGACCAGGTCGCGCGGGACGTGGTCGCGCCCGGCACGGACGGGCTGGCGGCCGTCGCGGCGGCCTTCGGGGACGACCTCGTCGACCCGGACGGCCGGCTCGATCGCGCCCGCCTCGGCGCGCGGGTCTTCGCCGATCCCGCCGCCCGGCGGACCCTCGAGGGGCTGCTGCACCCGCGCATCGCGCAAGAGAGCCTGCGGCAGCTGCAGGCCGCCGACGAGGCCGGCGCGCCCTTGGTGGTGTACGACGCCGCCCTGCTCTTCGAGATCGGCCGGGCCGACGCCTTCCGCCCCCTCGTCGTGGTGTCCACCAGCCCCGAGGTCCAGCGCGCCCGCCTGATGGCCCGCGACGGGCTGTCCGCGGCCGACGCCGACGCGCGCCTGGCGGCGCAATGGCCGGTGGCCGAGAAGGCTGCGCAGGCCGACCACGTCATCGACAACAGCGGCACGCGGGCCGAGACCCTGGCGCAGGTCGACGCGCTCTGGCGCACGCTCCTGGAGGGTCCCCATGGCTGAGCCACGCCGCGTGGTGCTCATCACAGGCTTCCCGCGCTTGCTGGCCCGCGGCCTGTGCCAGCGCATCCTGAACCTCGACGCGCGGGCCGAGGTCAACCTGCTGTGCCGCGGGCGGGACCTCGACGCCGCCACCCACTTCCAGCAGGCGCTGCCCGACGGTCAGTCCGGCCGCGTGCACCTGCTCGAGGGGGAGCCCGACGGCGTGGATCTCGCCCTCCCCGGCCCCATCGTGGCCCGCCTCATCGACACCACGACCCACATCTGCCACGTCGCGGTCCGCCAGCAGGGACCCGGCCCCGAGGTGCGCAGCGCGAACCTGCGGCGCTTCGCGACCCTGCTCGATCTCGCCGGCGAGATGCCCAACCTGGCCCGGCTGGCGCTGTTCTCCACGGCCTTCGTCAGCGGCAACCGCGTCGGCGTCGTGCACGAGGAAGACCTGGGCTGCAAGCAGTGGTTCCGCAGCGCCTTCGAGGAGAGCTGCTACCAGGTGGAGCGCACGGCCCGGGCGCAGATGGCGCGGCTGCCCATCACCGTACTGCGGCCCAGCGCCCTGATCGGCCACAGCCGCACCGGCGACGCCACCGGCCTCACCGAGGGCCCGAACTACCTCGTGCGGCTGATGGTGCGGCTGCCGGCGGAGGTGCCCGTGCTCCTGCCTGGCACCGGCGGGGTCCCCTTCAACATCGTGCCGGTGGACTACGTGGTCCGCGCCGCGTGGGCGCTGATCCTGGCCCCCGAGGCGCAGGGCCGCACCTTCCACCTCACCGATCCCAACCCGGTCAGCGCGCGCAAGGCCTTCGAGCTCTTGAGTGATCTGGCCGCACGGCCCACGCCCTTCGCGGGTCAGCTCGCCGCGCGGCTCGCGGGCCGCGCCCTGCGCTTCTCGGGGCTCCACCAGCTGCTGCCCAGCCAGACCGCCCTGCTGCACGACCTCAGCCGGCACGTCACCTACAACTGCGCGGGGACCCTGGAGCTGCTGGCCGGCACCGACATCGAGTGTCCGCCCTTCGAGGCCTACGCCGACACG
>JAUHVS010000526.1 GCA_030424955.1 bacterium
CTGTTCACGTGGCTGGGGGGCGGCGAGGGCTTCCGCGCGGGCATCGCGCCGCACGCCGGCCTGTCGCTGCTGCCCGAGGGGTGGATCCAGGCGCCGCTCAGCCTGGGGGTGGGCTACCACCCGCTGATGCAGTGCTTTGACGCCGACGGCGGCCACGTCGAGTTCGAGGGGCACTACGTCGAGCTGTGGATGGGGCTGGCCTTCTTCTGAGGCGCGGGGGTCAGGCCGGCGGGGCGGCGGACGCCGTCACTCGTCGGGGTGGTCCATCTTGCGCTTGAACCACCAGGCCAGGCCCAGGCCCATGGCGACCAGGAAGCCGATCGTGAACAGCGAGTTGATGCCCGCCTGTGACTTGAAGAGAAGGTCCATCATTTGCCTGCACTCCCAGGGCTGAGGTCCACACGTCAGGTGGACACGGCCCAGCGCAGTAGCACGCCCCGTGCCAGCGCCGAGCCGGCCCTGGCGGGGCTGGCTGGGTCGGCGTGGAAACAGGGGGTTACCGGCCGCGCCCAACGACCTTTCGCCGGCGCGGGGGCCGCGTCACAATGCGCGCCGTCTGCGTCCCCCTGGAGGTCCCTGTGACTGATTCGCCCAGCTTCCTGCCCTTCGGCGCGTCCCCCCGCGCCCACGCCGAGGGGCTGCTGCGCTTCGTCGACGCGTCGCCCACGCCCTTCCACGCCGCCGCGAACGCCGCGGCCGAGCTGGTGCGGGCGGGCTACCAGCCCCTCGACGAGGCCGCGATGTGGTCGCTCGCGCCCAACCACGGCTACTTCGTGGTGCGCGGCGGCGGATCCATCGTGGCCTTCCGCACCGGCACCGAGAGCCCCCGCGAGCACGGGTTCCGGCTGGTGGGCGCCCACACCGACTCGCCGAACCTGCGGCTGAAGCCCCGGCTGGCCAAGGCGGCCCACGGCTTCGCGCAGCTCGATCTGGAGCCCTACGGCGGCGTGCTGCTGGCCACCTGGACCGATCGCGACCTGGGCGTCGCGGGCCGGCTGGTGGTGCGCACGGCGACCGGCCCCGAGGTGCGCCTGGTGCGCACCGACAAGGCCGTGTGTCGCATCCCCAACCTGGCGATCCACCTCAACCGCGGGGTGAACGACAGCGGGCTGATCCTGAACAAGCACACCCACGTCAGCCCGGTGGCGGCGATGTGGGCGGGGGAGGGCTCGCCCGAGGCCTGGCTGGGCGACTACCTGGGGGGCCTGGCGGGCGTCGAGCACGCTGACATCCTGGGCCACGACCTGATGCTGTTCGACGTGCAGCCCGGCGCCTTCAGCGGCGTGAACGACGACTTCTTCCAGGTGGCGCGCCTCGACAACCTGGCCATGAGCTACGCCGGGCTCTGTGGCCTGCTGGCCCACGACGCCACGCCCACGACCCATACGCGGGTGCTGAGCCTGTTCGACCACGAAGAGGTGGGCAGCCAGAGCACCCGCGGGGCGGACTCCACGCTGATGAGCGATGTGCTGGGGCGCCTGGCGGGCGACGGCGCCGACGCCCTGCCGCGGGCCATCGCCCTGAGCAGCCAGATCAGCGCCGACATGGCCCACGCCGTGCACCCCAACTACGCCGACCGCCACGACGGCACCCACCAGCCGGTGATGAACGGCGGGCCGGTGATCAAGACCAACGTGAACACGCGCTACGCCACCGACGGGCAGACGGCCGCGCTCTTCCGGCAGCTGTGCCAGGCGTGCGATGTGCCGTGGCAGGAGTTCGTCAACCGCCCCGATCTGGCCTGCGGCAGCACCATCGGCAGCATCACCGCGGGGCGGCTGGGCGTGCCCACCGTGGACGTGGGCAACCCCATGTGGGCCATGCACTCCATCCGCGAGTCCGCCGGCACCCACGACGTGGCGCCGATGGCGCAGGTGATGGGCGCCTACTACGTGGGCGCTGACCGCTAGCGTCCTGCCGGGGACTTCGGCCTCAGGCCAGGTCGAAGACCAGCACCTCGGCGCCCTCGCCCTGGCCGACCAGCACCAGCGGATCGTCCTCGCTGGTCTGCACGCCGTCCCCCTCAGCGACCGCCTCGCCGTTCACCGTGAGGGCCCCGTTGACCACCTGCAGCCACGTGTGTCGCCCCGCGGGCGGGGTGTAGGTGACCTGGGCGCCGGGGTCGAGCAGGCTGTTGTAGAGCCGCACGTCCTGGTGCAGGGACACCGCGCCGGGGCCGCCCTCGGGGGACGCCACGAGCGCCAGGCCGTTGTGCCGGGCGGCGGCGTCGATGGTCTGCTGCTCGTAGCCGGGCGCGTGGCCGCCGCGGTCGGGGAGGATCCAGATCTGCAGGAAGCGCACGGGCTCGGTGGGTGAGGCGTTGAACTCGCTGTGGCGCACGCCGGTGCCGGCGCTCATGCGCTGGATCTCGCCCGGGCGGATGACCGAGCCGGTGCCCATGGAGTCGCGGTGGCGCAGGCCGCCGTCCACGACGTAGCTGATGATCTCCATGTCGCGGTGGCCGTGGGCGCCGAAGCCGGCGCCCCCGGTGACCCGGTCGTCGTTGATCACCCGCAACGCGCGGAAGCCCATGTGGCGGGGATCGTGGTAGTGAGCGAACGAGAACGTGTGCGCGGTCTTGAGCCAGCCGTGGTTGGCGTGGCCTCGGTCGGCAGCGCGGCGAATGGTCAGCATGGGGACCTCCAATCGGCCCGGCGGGCCCGGTGTCGCCGCTGACTATTGTGGCCGAACAATCTGCCGGCAAGTTGCCACACTGTTTCCAGTTTTGGTCTATCCGGCGCGCGCACAGCGTGCCCCAGCGGGAGGAGGCCCCATGGCCGAGCGGCCCTTTGACATCATCGTGTACGGCGCCACGGGCTTCACCGGCCGTCAGTGCGCGCAGGACTTCGCCGCCCACGCGGGGGGGCTGCGCTGGGCCATCGCCGGGCGCAACCGCGAGAAGCTCGACGCCTTGGCGACCGAGCTGGGCGGCGTGCCCGTGCGGGTGGCCGACAGCGGCGATCCCGCGAGCCTCGACGCCCTCGCGGCCCAGACCCGGGTGCTGCTGACCACCGCGGGGCCCTACGCCAAGTACGGCGACGCGGTGGTCGACGCCTGCGTGGCCCACGGCACGCACTACTGCGACATCACCGGCGAGCCGCCCTGGGTGCGCCGGCTGATCGACCGCCACCACGAGCGGGCGGCCGCCGACGGGACCCGCATCGTGCCCTTCTGCGGCTTCGACTCGGTGCCCGCCGACATCGGCACGCTGGCGCTGGTCAGCCACCTGCGGGCGGCGGGCACGCCCCTGCGCGCGGTGCGGGCGGCCTACACCACCAAGGGGGGCTTCAACGGCGGCACCCTCGACTCGGCCATCACCCTGGGCGAGCGCGGCGAGCAGGGCCAGCTCGCCGACGCCTTCCTGCTCAACCCCGCCGACGCGCGGCCCCGCTATGACCGCGCCCGCCACGGCGACCGCCGCGCCGTCACGCGGGATCCGGTGCTGGGCACCTGGCAGGTGCCCTTCTTGATGGAGGCCATCAACACCCGGGTGGTGCGCCGCTCGGCCGCGCTGGCGGCGGCGCCGGGCTATGGGGACGACTTCGCGTACACCGAGGCCTTCGAGAGCCGCGGGCGCGCCGCCGCCTACGGCGTGACCCTGGGGCTCGCGGCCATGGAGCGGCTGCTGCGGACCGGCTGGGGGCGCGGTCTGCTCAAGCGGCTGGGGCCGGCGCCCGGGGAGGGCCCCGACGACGCGGCCCTCGACGGCGGCTTCACCCGCATCCGCTACGTGGCCGAGGGGCCCGACGGGCCGGTGGCGCGGGCCCGCATGCAGTACGCGGGCGATCCGGGCAACCGCTTCACCGTGATCTGCCTGTGCGAGTCGGCGCGGGCCCTGGCCGGCGACCTGGCGGCGCTGCCCGGTGGGGTGGGCTACGGGGGCGTGCTGACGCCGGCGACGGCCCTGGGGCTGCCGCTGCTGGACCGGCTCATCGCCCGGGGCGTGGACTGGCGCATCGAGGCGGCCTGACCCGGGCGCCATGGGGGGCCGATCAGGGCGCGGCGAGGCACGCCCGGTTGGCCCAGGCGGTGAGCCGCTGGGCGGCGGGGGCGTCGTCCTTGCGCAGGGCCTTCAGCTGGGCGGTGGCGTTCAGGCAGGCCTCCTTGCGCGCGGTGGGGTTGGGGATCTCGTCCGCCTTGCGGATCCACGACTCCGCCAGGTGCGTGCGGCAGGTCACCCGGGCCTCGCGGGCGCGGTCGAGCACCGGCTGTGCCTTCTCCGCCGACAGCATGCGGGCCTGCGCCAGCCGGGCCAGGCACGCGGCGTCCCGGGCGGCGGGCGCCTCGGGCAGCGGCTGGGCCAAGCCGTCATACAGGGCCCGCCCATCGGGCCGCTCGAACACCAGGGGCGCCGGGGCGGCGTCGGGGGCGGCGGCGGGTGGGGCGGGCCGGCACCCGGCCAGCAGGGTGAGGGTGAGCAGGCCCAGGCTGGCGGCGGGCCAGGGGCGCGTCCGGTGAGGCGCGGCGGCGGCGATCGGTCGGGCAGTCATGGGGGCAGCCTCGCACGGGGCGCCGGGCCGCTCAATCGCTTGCGGGCCGCCCCGCCGTGGGGTGACCCTGCGGCCATGTTTGAACAGCGTGACCTGTTGATGCGGCAGATCGAGGCGGTGGCGCGGGCGCTGGCCGAGGCCGCCCTGGGCGGCGGCCAGCTGGACGCCGTCGACGAGGCCGAGATCAGCCGGGCGGCGGGGCTGAGCCTCGAGGTGGCCGCCGGCCTGCCCGCGGGGATGGTGGTGGGCCTGGTGGGGCACGCCCCCGACCGGCTGCTGGCCTTGGGGCTGGGGCTGGCGGTGTGGGCGCGGCGGG
>JAUHVS010000527.1 GCA_030424955.1 bacterium
TCAAGGCGTCCGCCGGCGTGGCCTTCAAGGCGCCCATCCTGCGGGCGAACACGGCCGAGGAGGCCGCCGCCGCGCTGGTGGCCGCCGGGGTCACGCTGGTGGGCCTGCGGGGCCACGACGCCGAGGATCTGTACGCCACCGAGCTGCCCGCCCGCGCCTGCTACGTGCTCGGCAACGAGGCCTTCGGCGTGAGCGAGGCCGTCGCCGCGCACATCACCCGCTGGGTGCGCATCCCCATGGCGGCCGGGGTCGAGAGCCTCAACGTGGCCACCGCCGGCGCCGTGCTGGCCTTCGAGGTGCAGCGCCGCGCCCTCACCGGCGCGTGAGGCGTATTCCGGCCGAATACGGCATGTCGCCGCGCGGCCATTGATTCGGTGCGCAGATAAGGTAACCTGACCGAGCTTGAGACCGCCCGTCCCCAGGCCTGGGGGGCAGTGGGATGGCGGCGGTGATGGCGCTGATCGGCGGGTCGACTCCGGGGGGGGACGGCCCGCCGATTTTTTTTGCCCGCGCCGCCCGCGTCAGTCAGTGGGCCCCGCGCAGGTCCCCGCCGAGGGCGACACCCGCAGCCGCACCGGGCCCTGGCCTGGGGCGCCCGCGGCGCAGGCTTGCAGATCGAGGTCGCCCACGAGCCGATCCAGGTCCACCTCGAAGCCGCCCGCCTCGCGGGCCTCGAAGGTGAGCTGCTCGGTGGGCCCGATCTCGACCCGGTAGTCCCGCCCCTGCGCGGTCGTCAGCGAGAGCACCAGCCCGACGCCCCGGTCGGACGGGCCCGCCTGCAGGATCAGCTGGCGGTACGCGATGTCGGGCACGCGGATCTCGGGCGAGAGCGTCCCCGTGATCAGGTCCGCCTCAACGCTGCCGCCGACCAACAGCCGCACCGGATCTGCCGCACAGGTCACCCCGCCGGGCAGCGGCCCCACGGCCTCGCAGTCGGCGGCGTCGGCGGGCCAGAGCGTCACGTCGCTGGTCTGACCGCGGGCCGCCGTGAGCGCGAACCGGGTGCCGGCCCCATCCGTGACCTCATCCGCCGCCCCCTCGCCCGCGACGTGCAGCGCGAGCACCACGGGGTTGCCCACGTCGGTGCCCGCGGTGCGGCCGTCGTCCTCGCTGTCGCAGGCCGCCAACACCGCCGCACACGCGCCCACGGCGCACCAGGTCTTGAAGGTCATTTGGGCGCCTCCCCCGACAGCGGGAACATCTGAAAGTTGATCTGGTGCACCTGGCTGGGCGCCTCATCGCGATCGCACAGCTCGAGCAGCCGCGCGCGGAAGCCGTGGATCTCGTCGCGGATGCGCTCGGCCGTCTCGGGCGAGACGCACACGGTCAGCGCGCTGATGTTGCGGGCCTCGGACGGCACCCGCGTCAGCGACTCCGAGGCCCGCGCCAGCATCTGCCGGTGGAACCCGGTCACCGCCATGTCGCGAGGCTCGTGGCCCGTGGTCAGGCTGGCGTCGCCCCGGGCCCAGCCGCCGCCTGGCTGCGCCACGATCAGCCCGTGGGCCTTGAGAAACTCCAGGGCGTCCGCCGCCTCGGCCTCGTCGATGGCAGGCAGCAGCTGCTGCGCCACCCAGGCCGCGTCGTCACGGAAGTCCGCCCGGGCGGCGAGCTCCCGCACCACCGGCATGTACCAGTGGGCGAGGTAGGCGAACAGCGGCCCCGAGATGCGGCGAGCCGCCCGGAACCGCGCCGTCGCGGCGAGGGCGTCCCACGCGGCGTAGCGGTCGTCTGCGGTCTCGGCCTGCCCGTAGGCCACGAGGCACTCGAAGTAGGCGGCGCCCTCGTCATCCAGCCCGAAGGCGCGGGCGACGCGCTGCACGCTGCCTGGGCCCAGGTTCCGCGCGCCGTCCATGACCAGCTTGATGAAGTTCGGCGACGAGAACCCCGCGCGGCGCGCCAACCCCCGAAAGGAGTAGCCGCGCACGCCGCCGGCCTTCGCCGCGTCGTAGACGTCGCGCAGGTACGCCCGGTAGTCGGTGTAGCCGAAGATGTCGGGCTGCCAGCGCATCCGGTCACTCTAGCAGGTGATCCGCCTGCCCGCGCCGGGGGAGAGCGGCCGGGGCGGGCAGCCCCGGTGTCGGCGGGCGGCCATGCCGCCGCGGTCGCCGAAAACCCGCACCACGTCTGGGCATGCCCATGCCCTGCATCGTATTCGAGGCGAATACGGTATCTGCCCACCGGGGCTCGACCCGGCCGCGATACGAGAGGATTGTGAGGGGGAGCCAACCACTCGGGCGGCTCTTCGGCCGGTCGGGATCATCGCCGACCCGCACGCCCGTCATCCCGACCCTGGTGATGGTCTCCTCCGGCCGATCTCTTCTCCCCCGACCGCCCTCGCAGACCGCAGCCGCGCCGCTGCCGGCGGCCCGCCGCTCAGTCCTCGGCCCGCGCCACCCGCACCGCGTCCCCGATCCGCACCGTGCCGCCCTGGATGACCTGCGCCGTCAGGCCGCCGTGGTGCCGCATGGCGTTGTAGCCGCCCGGCCCCAGCGTGGCCTCCATCTGCGAGCAGGGATCGCACGCCCCGGTGTGCGCGAACAGCGCGTCGCCCACCCAGAACCGCTTGCCCTTCAGCGCGTGCAGGTTGAGGCCCCGCACCACCAGGTTGCGCCGCACCCGCGCCGGGTCGATGGGCCCCTCGCCCAAGAACGCCCCCACCGCCACCAGGTGCTCGGCGTTGATGAGGGTCACCTGCCGCTTGCCGCCCTGGGTGCGGTAGCGATCCCCCGCCAGCCCCGTGCCCGCCACCGCCTCGACGGCCTCCACCGCTCGCACCGGCGCGTGCCGGCTCGGCCGCAGGCCGATCCAGGTCACCTCACCGATCTGCGGCAGGGTCTCCATGAGCTGCTGCACGACGCCCTTGCTGTCGCTCACAGGTCGAACTCCGCCCATACGGGCGCGTGGTCGCTGGGCTTGATCCAGCCGGCCACCTCCCGGCGCTCGTCGCGGTCGATGCCCGCCGCCACGCAGCGCTCGGCCAGCCCGGCGGTGGCGTACACCATGTCGATGCGCATGCCGTCGCGGCCCGCGAGCCCCCGCCGCCGGTAGTCCCACCACGAGTAGTGGCCGCCCTCGGGGTGGTGCTGGCGGAAGGTGTCCACCAGGCCCCAGTCCACCACCCCCTGCAGGGCCCCGCGCACGGCGTCGTTGGCCAGCACGCCGCCGTCCCAGTTGGCGGGCTGCTCGATGTCGGCCGCCGTGGGCGCCACGTTGAAGTCCCCGCACAGCACGGTGGGCCGGCTGGGATCCTCGTGGGCGTCGAACCAGCGCCGCAGCCGCCCGTACCACTCGAGCTTGTAGGGGTACTTGTCGCTGTCGAGGCCGCCCCCGTTGGGCACGTACACGCACACCACCCGCACGCCGCCGGTGGTCGCCGCGATGAGCCGCGCCTGGGGGTCGTCCACGCCGTCGGCCATGTTGCACACCACCGAGGTGAGCGGATCGCGGGCGATGATGGCGACGCCGTTGTAGGTCTTCTGCCCCAGGATCTCGGCCTCGTAGCCCAGATCGGCCAGCTCGTCGAAGGGGAAGGCCTCCCCCTCGGTCTTGAGCTCTTGCAGGCACAGCACGTCGGGATCGTTGGCCTCGACCCAGTTGAGGACCCGGTCGTACCGGGCTTTGACGCTGTTGACGTTCCAGCTGACGATCTTCACGGGCGCTCTCTCGGCTGTGGCACATGGGGCGGACAGGCGGCGCTGAGTCTGGAGCGGCCGGCCCGCGGGCTCAAGGGGCCTGGGCGGGCGCGCGGGGCGCCGGCGGCCTTCAGGGCGGATCGGCGGGCCCCTCGGGGGGGCGGGGCGTACAGGCGGCGGCGTCGGTCAGCCGCCCCGCGCAGTAGTGATCGGCGTCGCAGGCCGGCCCGGCGCCGCACCGGCAGGTGCCGGCCTCGCAGCGGTCGGCCCGCGCGTCGTCGCAGGCCTGGTTGCACCCGCCGCAGTGCCGCACGTCGCCCCCCAGATCGAAGCCCTCGTCGATGACGGCGTCGCAGTCCTGGTCCACGCCGTCGCACCGCTCCAGGGGCGAGACGCCGCAGGCGCCGCAGGCGTTGAGCACCCCCTCGTCCACGGCGCCGTCGCAGTCGTCGTCCACCCCGTCGCAGCGCTCCACGAGCGGCCCGCAGCCGCCACAGGCGTTGGCCACGCCCTCATCCACGGCGTCGTCGCAGTCGTCGTCCAGCCCGTTGCAGCGCTCGGGGCCGTCGCAGGCCGGGCACACGCCGCCCTCGTCCACCCGGCCGTCGCAGTCGTCGTCCACCCCGCTGCAGGCCTCGGCGGCCCCCGGGCCGGGCGCCGCGTCGCAGGCCAGCCCCTCGGCCGTACAGCGGCTCAGCCCCTCGCGGGCGCACTGGCCCGCGCCCACCGTGCACGGCTCGCCCTGCCCCGGCAGGCCCTCGTCCAGCGCGCCGTCGCAGTCGTCGTCGAGGCCGTTGCACAGCTCGGCCCGCTCGGGGCCGCACTCGCCGCAGCGGTTGCGCAGCCCCTCGTCCACGCTGCCGTCGCAGTCCTCGTCCTGGCCGTCGCAGGTCTCGACGGGCAGGGGCCCGCAGGCGCCGCAGCGGTTGCGCTGGCCCTCGTCGGCCTGCCCGTCGCAGTCCTGGTCCTGGCCGTCGCAGCGCTCCTCGGGGGGCACGCCGCAGCGGCCACAGACGTTGGTGACCCGCTCATCCACCTGGCCGTCGCAGTCGTCGTCGAGGCCGTTGCAGGCCTCGGCGGGGGCGGGCCCGCAGTCCCCACACGCCGTGGTGGCGACCCCCTCGTCCACCACGCCGTCGCAGTCGTCGTCGACGCCGTTGCA
>JAUHVS010000528.1 GCA_030424955.1 bacterium
GCCAGCAGCGGCTTGTTCACCACCACCTTGGCGTCGCTCCCGCCGGCCCGGTGGGCCTTGTCGACGGCCACGGCCATCAGGCGGTAGGTGGTGAGGTTGTCGGGCAGCGTGCCCTTGACCGTCGCGCGGCCGGCGGCGTCGGTGACCACGGCCCCGACGAACAGCGGCGTGGTCACGAACCGGCGCCGCACGTGGGGGTTGTCGCCGCCCTCGTCGTCTTCGCCGCCGCCGCCGCCCTGGGGGGTGCCCTTGTCGCCGTACACCAGCTGCGCGATGAGGTACGACAGGTTGGTGCCCTGCCGCACGCTGAGCCCCCGGCGGGTGTTGAGGGCGGCCACCAGGTCGGGCCGCTGGTAGCCGGTGAGGGCCAGCACGCCCTCGTCCACGGCCCACACGGTCACCTCGCTGCGGGCCCCGCCGCCGGCGCGATCGGTGACCAGCACCTTCACCTCGAGGGGATCGCCCGGGAACTTGCGCTCGGCGTCGGGGGTCACCGCCACGGTGAGCCGCCGCGCGTCGGGCACCACCTCCAGGGCCTTGTAGCCCACGCGGAAGGTGGGGCGGCCGGGGTCGCCCGCCTTGCCGGGGGCCTCGCTGCGGCCGCGCACCAGCACCACGCCCACGAACACGTTCGGGATCATGCGCTCGTCGATGGGCACCTCGATGGGCGTCGCCGTGCCCTTCAGGGTGATGCGCTGCTGCGTGAGGATGCCCTCGCGCTCGACGGTGACCCAGGCCTCGGCCTCGGGGAACGGGCTCTGCACGATCAGCCGGGCGGTGTCGCCCACGTCGTAGCGGGCCTTGTCGGCCACCACCTCGAGCTGGTTGTCGTCGTCCTGCAGCCAGGCGGCGTAGCCCGGCCCCACGACCCACAGGCCCTGCTCGGTGCGGGTGGTGCGCCCCTCGGCGTCCTTCGCCTCGGCCACCAGCAGGTGATAGCCCGCGGCGTCGGTGGTGAGCGAGCAGGTGGCGGGGGCCTTCGCCGTGATGTCCACCGTGCACGCGGCGGCCTGCACCTCGGCCTTCTCGCTGACCGTCTCGAAGCCGCCGTCGGCGCTCTGCTTGCGCACGGTGTTGTACTCGTGGCGCACCAGCTTGAGCTGCACGCCCTTGGCGGCCACCGCCGGGGCCTCGGCGGTCGCCGCGCGGGCCACCAGGGCCACCTCGAAGGGGGTCTTGGCCGTGGCGAAGCCGCCCGGCGCCCGCAGGCCCACGTAGAAGGCCGCGGGGTGCACCAGGAACTGGGTGCGCCCGCCGCCCACCTGCCGGTCCACGTCGGTCACGCTGGCCTCCACGGCGTAGCGGCTGGGGCCATCGACGGGGGTCTCGGCCTTACCGGCGTCGAGGGTGTGCTGGCCCTTGGCGTCGAGGCGGTCGGCGCCGTCGGCCACCAGATCCCCCGACTCGGCGTCGCTGTCGGCCCACCACGAGCGCACCTTGCCGAAGCCGAAGCCGCGGTCGTCCGGGGGGCTGAAGGTGGCCCTCGCGCGGGTCACCGACCAGCGGGTCTCGGCGTCGGCCATGTGGCCGCCGAAGAGGTAGCGGCCCTCGATGGTGGCGGTCACGGGCTGGCCGGCCAGCACGTCGCCCCCGGCGCGGCCCACGTCCACCAGGAACGCCGGCGCGCGGTACTCGGCCGCGGTGACGCTCGTGGACCAGCGCAGGCTGGTGCTGGGGTCGCGCACCAGGATGTCGTAGGTGCCCAGCTTGCCGTCCGCCGGCAGCGTGAAGCCCGCCGTGAGCCCCCCGAACTCGCTCGTCTTGACAGCGATCTCTTGCACAACGTCGCCGTGGGGATCGCGCAGCTTGACCATCATCTCGCGGCCCGCCGGGATGCGCAGCTTGCCCTGGCTGCGCTCCCGCAGCACGGCGCGCACGTGCACCGTCTCGCCGGGGCGGTAGATGCCGCGATCGGCAAACACCAGGCCCTCGGCCACCGGCGGGGTGCTCTCCCAGTCGCTCTCGATGCCGAAGCGGTAGGACGACAGGCGGTAGTCGCTGCCCAGCGTGATGATCGTGCTGTCGCTGCCCCAGGTCACCCGCGCGGCGGCGGTGGGCGGCCCGCGCCGCGGGCGGCCCTTGGCGTCGACCTTGGGGAACGGCAGGGCGTCGCTGCCCTTGAACTGCGCCACCCCGTCAGCGCCCGTGCGGGCCTTGGCCACGACCTTGCCGGTCTCGTCCAGCAGCTCGACCAGGGCGTCCGACCGCACGGCCCCCTCGGCCAGCGACCACACCCACACCGCGATGTTGGCGGGCGACAGCTTGCCGTAGACCCCCAGATCGGTGACCTGCACCACCGTCTGGCTGCGCTGGGTGTAGCGCCCCTGCTTCCACCGCAGGCGCAGCAGGCCCATCGGGGCGTTGCCCATGATCGGCGCCAGGTCCAGGGGGCTGCGCAGGCGGCGGTTCTTCTCGCCGGTGAGGGTGAGCGGCTGCCAGGCGACGTCGGGGGCCTTCTCGCTGCGCCACGGCTCGGCGAGCCAGCGCACGGCCTCGGCGCCCGACAGCGGGGTCCACGCCAGCTCCATGGCCGGGGCGTTCACGTGGGTGATGGGCAGCGCCAGGCGCAGGCCCTTCTCGAGCAGCGCGCGGTTGTCGACGGTGTCGACATAGGGCGTGTCATCGCCCGTCTCGAGGGTGCCGGTGTAGGGCGCGCCGAGGGCCTGCCCAAAGGTGTCGGTCAGCGTGCCGGCGATGCGGAACTGATACGTGCGGCCCGGCTTGAAGTCCCCCGACAGCGACCAGCTCTCGTGCCCGCGGGCCGCCGCCTTGGGGTCCTCGTCGGTGGGCCAGCGCAGCTTGACCGGCGGATCCACCGTGAGGGCCGCGCGCAGCGCCTCGGTGGTCACGCGGTTGGTGAAGGCCACGCCGAGGGGCCCGCGGGCGCAGGGCGCCGACCAGCGCTCGCAGCCGGCGCGCTCCACGGTCAGCGGGCCGTAGGTCTTGAAGCCCCAGGCCACCGCCTTCTCGGTGGCCAGCGGCCCCTCGGCGCTGCGCAGGCCGGCGGGGAACACGAGCTCGAAGGTCGAGTTCAGAGGCAGCGGCTTCGTGGGGACGAGGGTGTAGGCCACCTGCCGATCGCGGCCGATGCGCGCCAGCTCCGCCGGGGTGGTCTCGCCCGCCGCCTCCGCCTCGCGGCGCCGGCGATCCGCCAGCCGCTCCGACGCCTTCACCTCGATCCCGTAGCGGGCCCCGTCGGCCCCCAGGATGTGCACCTGCTCGGCCAGGGCCCCCTTGGCCGCCGCCTGATCGAACACCACCTCGAAGGTCTGCGTGGGCACGGCCCACGCGTACGACTGCCACTTCGACACCGGCGTGCCCGTCACCGGGCGCAGGGTCGGCGTGGTGAACTCGCTGCGGAAGGGCTTCTCGAGGCGGGCGCCGTCGATGGCCGCCAGCCCGCCCGGCACCTCGATGGTGTAGGCCGTGGACAGCGGCAGCGGCTCAGCGGGCGCGAACTCGATGGTGGTGCTGCCCAGCCAGCGCCACTCGCCCTCGACGGCCGGCACCAGCCGCGCGGGCGGGGCCGGATCGGCGCCCTGCTTGCCCAGCGGGCGCACCGGCCGGCTGAAGGTCACGGTGGGGCGGGCCATGCCGCGCACCAGCCCCGAGGGCGTGGCGGCCACCACCGTCAGCGCCTCTCCATCGGCCGCCTGCGGCTGGGGCATGCCCGGCGGCGCGGCCGGCGCGCGGGGCGGGGGCGCGTCCACGATGACCTGGGCCAGATCCAGGCTGCCCGCCACCAGGGGCTCTGCGGGCTCAGCGGCCGGCGGCGCCGCGGGGGCCGAGGGCGTGCCCGTCACCGGCCCGGTGCCCGGGACCGGGGGGGGCTGGGGCGTGCCGTCGCAGGCCCAGCACGTCACCAACAGCGCGAGACACGCCAGGGTAGAGAGATGTCGCATGTGTGGTCCTCCGCGCGCATCCTTGGCGCGCGCCTCGCCCGCTGTCAACGCGGCCGCCGGGTTCAAGGCGGCCTGCTCGGCGCCCAGCGCCGACCCCGGCTTCACAGAGGCCGCCTGGCGCCCAGGCTGCTATGCTGCGCGTCCATGTTCGCGCCATCCCCCCGCACCGGCACCGTCATCGGCGACTACCGCCTCGGCCGCGAGATCGCGCGCGGCGGCACCGCCGCGGTGTTCGAGTGCTACCGCGAGCGCGACGGGGCCCGCCTGGCCATCAAGGTGCTGGCCGCCGATCTGCGCGGCAACGCCGGCAGCCTCGCCCGCCTGCTGCAAGAGGGGCGCGCCATCCGGTCCCTGCGCCACGAGCGCATCGTGCGCGTGTTCGACCACGGCACCACCCCGGACGGCACCGGCTACGTGGTGATGGAGCTGCTCGACGGCCGCGCCATCGACCAGATGATCGGCGCCGAGGGGCCCTTCAGCCCGGCCCGGGTCGCCTTCATCGGGCGCCAGATCTGCGAGGGCCTCGCCGCCGCCCACGCCCGGTCGGTGTTCCACCGCGACATCAAGCCCGCCAACATCATGCTGGTGGACGGTCAGCGGCACCGCGACTTCGTGAAGCTGCTCGACTTCGGGGTCGCCCGGCTGCCCATCGACGATCCCGCCCGCATGGCGCAGACGGCCCAGGGCATGACCCTGGGCACCCCGCAGTACATGAGCCCCGAGCAGGCCCAGGCCCTGCCGGTGGACGCCCGCACCGACGTGTACAACACGGGCCTGGTGCTGTTCGAGATGCTGGTGGGCGCGCCGCCCTTCGACGACACCAACCCCGTGCAGGTGATGCGCCGGCACCTGCTCGAGGTGCCCCCC
>JAUHVS010000529.1 GCA_030424955.1 bacterium
CACGGAGATACGACCGTGCCGGGCAAACCCGTCACCGACCAGCAAGTGAGATTATACATGACTGACCGTCTCCAGCACAGCCAGCGTGTCGCGGCCGCCCGCGGTGTTCAACGAGGGCCTGATCAGCGCCCTGGGCGGCGGCGGCTTCGACGGCAACGGCGGCACGGTCAAGCTCGTGCACTGCGGCGATCTCGCCATCGGCATCGTGTCGGCGGGCCGGCTGTGGATCGACGAGCCCCTCGCGGGCTGCCTCTGAGGCCTGCGCCTTCAGGCTGCCCCGGCCCGCACCACGCAGCCCCCTTGCGACCCGGACGCTTTTCGGGTCATCTCCCCGCCTTCGACCCCCCTGGAGGTGCCCGATGTCCGACCCCATCACGCTGTACCAGTTCGAGCTGTGCCCCTTCTGCCACAAGGTGAAGGCCGGCCTCGAGGTCAAGGGGCTCGACTACGTGAAGGTCGAGGTCAACCCCATGAAGAAGAAGGAGCTGCCGGCGGGCCTGCCCGAGGACGCGCCCCGCAAGGTGCCCGTGCTCAAGTTCGCCGACGGCGAGATCGTCTTCGACAGCACCGACATCCTGCACGCGCTGGAGGCCAAGTTCCCCGCGCAGCCGTTCACGCCCGACGACGCCGCCCGCAAGGCCCGCAGCGACGAGGTGGAGGCCTGGGTGGACGACACCTTCGCGCAGGCCCTGCCGACGGTCATCTACGGCACCTGGGGCGAGGCCATCAAGGCGGCGCAGGTCACCGCGCGCACCAGCAACTTCGGCTTCGTGCAGAACATGAGCGTGCGCGCCGGCGGCTCGCTGATCATGCACCAGATCTCGAAGCGCATCCTCAAGCGCAACGGCCGCGGCCCCAAGGAGGGGCGGGCCTGGGTGCACGCCGAGGTGGACCGCTTCGAGGGCTGGCTGGGCGAGGACACCTTCATCGGCGGCGACCGCCCCAGCCTGGGCGACGTGGCCATGCACGGCGCGCTGACCTGCGTGAAGGACTTCCCCGTGTTCGAGGAGCTGATGACCCGCCCCGGCCTGAAGGCCTGGTACGACCGCGTGCAGGCCCAGCGCGCGGCCTGAGCGCCGGCTGGCGCCCCGCGCGCGGCCCGCTGACCGCGCCCCGCGGATCGGCTACCCTCCCGGCACCGGAGGGATCCCCATGCTGACTCGCCTGCCCGTGTGGCTCGCGGCGCTCGCCTGCGCTGCGCTCATCGCCTGTGACGACGACCCCGGCCCCGCCGAGGGCCTGCCCCACGACGCAGCGGTGGCCGACGGCGGGGCAGCGGACGCCACCGCCGACGGCGGCGCCGCGGACGCGCTGGCCCCCGACGCTGCGCCGGCCCCTCGCTGCGCGGTGACCCAGCGCTGGGCGCTGGACAGCGACGAGATCGAGCTGTGGCCCGATCCGCGGCTGCTGGTCGAGGACCCGAGCACGGCCTCGGGCTACCGCCTCGACCCCGACGCCGAGCGGGTGCCGTGGATGGCCACGCCCCCGCGCATCGTGGGCGACACCCTCAACGATCTGGGCGCCCTCAGCGGCTTCGCGCGTACCGGCGCCGTGCTGTTCCGCTTCACCGCGCCGGTGATCGGCGTGCCGAGCGGCGCCGAGGCCACCCTGGCCGAGGACGCGGCGGTGGCCTTCCTGGACCTGAGCACCGAGCCGCCCACGCGGGTCCCGTTCCAGGTCGAGACGGGCGAGGACGGCGCCGCGGTGATCCTGGTGCCCAACGAGCCGCTGAAGCCCGCCACCCGCTACGCCGTGGCCTTCGGCCCCCAGGTGACCGCCGCCGACGGTGGCTGCGTGGACGCGGCGCCCGTGCTGCGGGCCGCCCTGGACGACGACGCCGAGGTGCCCGGCCTCGCCCGCGAGTGGCTGGACGCCGTCGAGGCGGCCGTGGCCTTCAAGGGCTGGTCCAACGGCTCGCTGGTGGCCGGCACCGCCTTCATCACCCAGGACGAGCGCGGCCCCATCCTGGCGGCGGCCGAGTCCCTCGTCGATCGCGACTACGCCTGGGAGGCGCCCCCCACCTGTGAGGTGTCCCGCGGCACCCTGCGCTGCGAGGGCGCCTTCGCCGCCTTCGACTTCCGCGACGACCGCGCCATCACCACCGCCGAGCCGCAGCCCGACCGCTGGCGCCTGCCCGTCAGCCTGTGGCTGCCCACCGAGGGCGAGGGGCCGTTCCCCACGGTGGTCTTCGGCCACGGCATCAACGGCCAGCGCCAGGGCGCGAGCAGCATCGCCAACGTGCTGGTGCCCCGGGGGTTCGCCGTGGTGTCCATCGACGCCGTGCGCCACGGCGAGCACCCCACCGCCACCGGCGAGGGCGTGACCGCGCTGGCCTTCTTGGGCCTGGACCTCAGCGGGCCGAACATCGACGGCTTCGTGCTGCGCGGCCACTTCAACCAGACCGTGCTCGACCGCCTGCAGCTCATCGAGCTGATCCGCCAGGCGCCCGACCTGGACGGGGACGGCGCGCCGGAGCTGGATCCGACCCGGCTGGGCTACTGGGGCAACAGCCTGGGCAGCCTGTACGGCGCGGGCATCCTGGCCCTCAGCGCCGATCTCGGCGCCGGCGTGCTGTCGGTGGGGGGCGGGCGGCTGATGGCCTTCGTGACCGAGACGGCGCTGCTCGGGCCCTTCCGCCCGGCGCTGAACAACCTCGCGGGCGGGGCCGACCGGCTCCAGCGCTACCTGGTGGTGCTGCAGACCCTGGTGGACGCGGCCGATCCTGCGCTGTGGGCGGCCCACGTGCGCCGCGACCGCATGCGCGGCGACGCGCCCCACGTGCTCCTGCCGGTGTGCCTGGAGGACGACACCGTGCCCCCGCTGACGGGCCGCACCCTGGCCCGCGCCCTGGGGGTGCCCCACGTGGCGCCGGTGATGCGACCGGTGGACGGCCTGCCCGTGGTCGAGGCCCCTGTGAGCGCCAGCGTCGGCGATCGGACGGGGGGCTACTTCCAGCTCGACCGCTCGGGGGATCCGCCCGTGGCGGCGACCCACGGCAACACCCCCACGGGGCTGCAGGGCGCGCTGCAGGCCGGCACCTTCTTCAGCAGCTGGCTCGACGGCGACGCGGTGATCATCGACCCCTACGCGGAGCTGGACACCCCGCCGCTGCCCTGAGCCGGGGTCTCGGTGAGGGCGCCGGCCGCGAGCAGCCAGGCCAGGAGCCGCGGCCCCTCGGCCCCGAGCCCGTCGGTCAGCGCGGCCTCGGCCGCCGCCCGGGGCGCGCCCAGGGGCAGGGCGGCAAGCGCGTCCCCGTGGGCGATGGGCAGCGGGTGCAGGTGCAGGCCCGTGTCGCCGGTCACCTGCGCCAGCCACGCGCCGGGCCGCCGCGCCATCGCCGCGCCCTGGCGGGCGGCCGCCACGTCCAGCGCCGCCCGATGCAGGAACACCCCCGGCGCCCAGCGTAGCCCCGGCCCCGGCGCTCCCCCGGCGATGAGCCCGTTGCGGGCCTGCAGGGCGGCCGCCTCCAGGGCGAACTCCGCGGACAGCTCAGGATCCTCCGCCTCGGCCACCAGCTCACCCACGAGCTGCACCCCGGCCGCGTCGAAGGGCGTGTCGAGGGGCGGCAGCCGGCCTTGCGCGTGCCACGCCCACAGCCGCGCGAAGGGGTCGGCCTCGGGGGCAAGGCCGAGGCCTGCCAGGGTGCGCGGGCACTGCCGCAGCAGGTTGCTCAGGTGCATCGCCGCGATGAGCAGCCGCCGCGGGGCGGCGGGGCTCTCCAGGTAGAAGAACGAGCTGAACAGGGCGGGGTGGGCCTGCACCTGCGCGGCCTCGTCGTCGGTCAGCTGCGCGCGGGAGAGCGAGCTGAAGCCGTCCCATTTGAGCTTATTGAAGTGACTGTTGAAGTACGGCGTATCGGGCAGCACGCAGAGGGTCTGGGCGGTGACGTGCACCCCCTGCACCAGCAGGCGCCGCGCCAGGGCCACGCTGTCGGCCAGGTCGGCGGGCGTCTCCTCCGGGAAGCCGTAGATGAAGGTGCAGTACGGCCGGATACCCGCCGCCTGCGTGGCGGCGACGGTGGGCTCGACCCGCGAGACGTCCAGGCGCTTGCCCATCGCCCGCTGCAGCCGCGGCGAGCCCGTCTCGACCCCGTACAGGATGCTGTCGCAGCGGGCCTGCGCCATCAGCGCCAGCAGCGGCGGATCCACCCGGTCGATGCGGGTGCTGCACCCCCAGGCCACGGGCGGGCCCCGCTGGATCATCGCCTCGCAGAAGGCCCGCGCCCAGCGCACATCGACGGTGAAGATGTCGTCGGTGAAGGTCACGTGCCGCACGCCGTGGCGCCGGTACAGCACCGCCAGCTCCGCGATGAGGGCGTCCACGCCGCGGGCGCGGTGGCGCCGGGCGAAGAAGGCGCTGGTGGAGCAGAACCGGCAGGCCCACGGGCAGCCGCGGCCCGACTCCACCGTGGCGATGGGGCTCGGCGGCGCCAACTCCAGGGCGGGCAGGGGCAGCGCGTCCAGGTCCAGCCGCGGGGTGGGCGGGGGGTTGACGGTCAGGCCGCCGTCGCCCCGCCCGATGAGCCCGGCGATCTCTGCCAGCGCGGGCGCCTCGGGCCCCCCGCGCAGGGCCAGCGCGAGGGCGGGCAGGCTGTCCTCGGCCTCGCCCGCCAGCACCCAGTCGATACACCCGAAGGCCGTCAGCAGCGCGCCGCCGGTGGCGGTGGCCTGGGGCCCGCCGAACACGAGGGGCACGGCCGGGGCCACCCGCTTGAGGGCCTGGGCGAGGCTGATCTGCGCCGGCAGCGTGTGGCACCAGGCGCTCAC
>JAUHVS010000530.1 GCA_030424955.1 bacterium
CCCGTAGATGGGCAGGCCGAAGGCCAGCGCGCGGTCGGCCCGGCAGAGCAGCAGGGTGCCGCCGCCCTGGGCCTCGACGAAGCCGCCGCGGCGGGCGTCGCACGGCCGGCTGGCCTCGTGCAGCGCGAGCCCCCGGGCCGCCAGCGTGCCGGCGTCGATGGTGGCGTTCATGTCGGCGAAGCCCCGCGCGCCCTCGGGCCCCAGGTCGTCGAAGGCGCCCGCGACCACCAGGTCGGCCTTGCCGGCCCGGATGAGATCGGCGCCCACCTCGACGCTCACCGCGGCGGTGGCGCAGGCGGCCACCGGGTTCACCATGGGGCCGAAGCCGCCGTAGAGCGCCATCACCGGCCAGGCGGCGGTGACGTTGATCAGCGTCTCCTGCAGCACGTCCGTCTGCCGGCGCGCGTCCAGCCGCGAGTCGGTGTAGAGCCGCGTGAGCGACCGCATGCCGCCGATGCCGCTGCCCTGGCTGCAGCCCACCCGCGCGGGGTGGAACAGCGTGTCGAGCTCGTCCAGCGGCAGGCCCGCGCTGTGGAAGGCGTCGGCCGTGGCGATCAGCGCGTAGAGCGCCACCGGATCGAGGCTGTCGAGCCAGGTGGGATCGACCCCCAGCCGCGCCGCCGACCAGCCCTCGGGGAGCTGCCCGGCCACGTTGCGATCCAGGGGCTGGGCCCGGGGCACCCGCACCCGGCTGCCCACGCCGCGCACCACCTGCCAGCCCTCGCCGTCGGGGAACACCTCGGTGTGGGCGGGGTCCAGCGCCACGAAGCACTCGGCCTGCGCCCGGTCGGGCACCGCGAAGCGCATGGGCTGGGTGAGCACCACCTCGTCGTAGAGCACCTCGTGCCGGGGGTCGAAGGCGGTCAGGCCCCGCACGCCCACCCGCGCCGCGAGGTCGTAGCGGCTGAACAGGGTGCGCAGGTCGACGGCCTCGCCGTCCTCGGCGTCCACCCAGCGCCCGGCCTCGAAGCGCACGCAGCCGCAGAGCCACGCCAGCTCGAGGGCGGCCTCCAGGCCCAGCCGGCCGTCGCGCTCCATGGCCCAGCGCACCTGCGCGTTGCCGAAGGGCCCCACCTCGCCGAAGCCGATGATGGCCACTACCTGGGCGGGGTCGACGGCCGGCCCGCTCGCCGCCATGGGCAGCGCGGGGAAGCCGAACTCGGGGTACGGCAGCGCCACGTCCTGGGCCGGCTCCGCCCCGGCCCCCTGCCCCGCGCGGGCCTGGGCCAGGGCGCCCTCGATGAGCGCCCGCAGCCCGGGCTGCCCGCCGAATCCGCCTGTGAGATCAAGCACCTGCGGCTGAGCCGCGGCGGCCTCGCGGGCCTCGGCCGTGCAGCCCGCCAGCAGCCCGACGGCCATCTCGGCCGGCGAGAACGTGCGGATGTTCAGGGCCTGCTCGACGTGGGCGTGCACGCCGTCCAGCCCGGCCATCAGGCCCGTGCCGCGCACCCACCCGATGCGCGCGCCGCACAGCGTGCAGCCGGCGGCCCAGCGGGCCTCGGCGTGCCACTTCGCCAGCAGGGCCTCGAGCCCCGCCTTGGCCTCGGCGTACAGGCCGTCGCGGCCCATCTGCCCGTGGTTGGGGCTCAGCGGCAGCACCGCGTGCACGGGGGGCGCGCGGTGCGCCGCCGCCGCCCGGCCCAGGCCGGCCACCAGGCGCTCCACGCCGATGAGGTTCACCTGCAGCGAGCGCACGATGCGCGCGTCGTACTCGGTGGGATCGCCCTCGGCCGGCATCGCGCCGAAGGGGAAGCACAGCGTGGGCCGCCAGGCGGGCTTGAGCTCCACCTGAACGGCGCCGCGCTGCTCGGTCTGCGGCGCGTAGAGCCACTCGATGAAGGCGTCGACCGCGGCCAGATCGCCCTGGTCCAGCGGCACCACGTGCAGCTCGGCCCCCCTCCCCGCGTGGGCGCGGTACAGCGCCTTGTAGCGGGCGCGGCGGGCCACGGTGGGCCGGCTGGTGGTGACCACCACCCGGGCGCCCCCGGCCAGCAGCTCAGCCACCACGGCCTCGGCGATGCTGTCGGGGCCGGCCCCGGTCACCACCGCCGTCTCCTGTGCCCAGGGCAGCGGCCGCTCCAGGCCCTCGGCGGCGGCGCGGTGGGCGGCCCAGAGCGCGTCGGCGGCGGCGCCCTCGCTGTGGGTCGCCAGATCCGACAGCACCGTGAGCAGCGCGGGCGACGCGGCCCGCACCAGGCCCGTCAGGTCCGCCGCCTCGCCCCGGCGCAGGGCGTGGGCCAGCCGCAGGGCGTCCGCCCGGGCCCAGTGCTCGGCGCCCGTCAGCGCGACGTGCTTCGCGGGGTCGAAGGCCGGCGCCTCGGGCTCAGCCTCGGGGGCCGGCGCCGGGGCGGTCGGGCGGTCGAGCAGGGTCGGGTCCAGCCCGCCCGCGGCCAGCGCGGCGCGGGCGAGGGCCCGCCAGCGGCCTTGCGCGACGGCGCTCGCCTCGCCGGTGGCCACGGCGGCCCCTGCAGCGGCGCGGGCCTGCTGCTCGGGGAAGGCCTGCCCCACCCGGCGCCCGTAGGCGGCCACGGCCTCGGTGAGCCCGCCGCCCTCAGCCGCCAGCACCGTCAGCACCGCGGCCCGGCGCCCGGCGGGCAGCCCGAAGCGCTGCGCCAGCGCGCCGTCGGCGCCCTTGCGGGTCAGCCCCGCGGTCTTCAGCGCGGCGTCCTGCGCCGCCCGCAGGTAGGCGCCCGGGTGCCGGTAGCGGCCCGCCGTCGCGCCCTCGATGGCGTCCACCAGCGCGGGCATGGGCAGCTCGTGGGCGCCGTCCACCGCGCCCACGCCGAACTCCTTGCCCAGGTCGAGCAGCACCTGGTTGCGGCGGGCCGAGTTGCCCCCCAGCAGCTCGTCCAGGCTGCGGCTGCCGTCGGCTGCGGCGAGGGGCTGGCCGAGCTGCAGCGCCACCAGGGCCCGCAGCGCGGCGTCCACGCCGAAGGGGGCGTCGGCGATCTCGGCGGCCTGAGGCGCCATCGCGGCGGGGGGCGCCGCCTCGACGGCCGCGGCCGCCGGGGCCGCCTCGGGCGCGGCGTCCTCGGGCGCGTCCTCGGCGACGGGCTCGGGCCCGAAGCCGATGACCCCAGCGGGATCGGCCCCGGCGTGCAGCACCTCGATGGGCCGCGGCGCCTGCCGCAGGCTGGTCTGCAGCATCCGCCCCAGCACCGGCGCCGCCTCCGGCCCAAGCTCCACCACCCGGCCCACCTGGGCCACCAGCAGCTCCTGGGTCTCGATCCAGCGCACCGGCGAGGCGAACTGCCAGGCCAAGAGCTCGATGAGCAGGTCGCGGCCGTGGGCCTCGGGATCGCGGCGCAGCGCGTCCAGGGGGTGGCCGGTCACCTCGACCACGGCGTCCACGAAGGCCGGCGTCAGCGCGAAGGGCGCCGCCACCAGGTTCGGGATGTAGCGCCCCACCAGCGCGTGCACGTCGATGTCGGCGGGGATGCAGCGCTGCAGCGTCTCGCGGAACGCCGGCACGCCGTCGGCCAGCAGCGGCGAGTGGAAGGGCACGTCGATGCCGGCCAGCGGCACCCAGGCGTCGCCGGGCAGCGCCGCCGCCAGCGCCGCCAGCCCGCGCAGGTGCCCAGCCACGGCATACTGGCGCCCGCGCACGTTGTGGTTGACCACGTACAGCGGCGCGTCGGCCTCGCGGCGCACCCGCGCCACCAGCGCGAGGGTCGCCGCCTCGTCCAGGCCAGCCTTATGGGGCCGCACCACGCCCATGCCGAAGTCGCTGCGCCCCTCGGCGTCGCGGGGCACGAAGTGCTGCATGGTCAGGCCGCGCTGGTAGACGACGTCGATGAGCGCCTCCAGGGGCAGCACCTCGGTCATCGCCGACAGGGCGCTGTACTCGCCCACCGAGTGCCCACAGAACAGGGCGTCGGGGGGCAGCGCGCCCGCCTCTCGGAGCTCAGCCACGCCGGCCACGGCCAGCACCGTGAGCGCCACCTGGGTGAACTGCGTGACGTTCAGCACGCCCTCGGGGTGGCGCACCCACTCGCCCCGCACCGACAGGGCGCGGGGGCTCTGGCTGACCACCTGCACCAGCGAGAAGCCGTGGGCCGCCTGGGTGTGCGCGTCTGCGCGGGCCCACACCGCGTCGGCGGCCGCCGAGCGCGCCCGGGCCGCCTGCCCCATGCCGCGGGTCTGGCAGCCCTGCCCGGGGCACACCACGGCGGTCACCGGGGCCGCGCGGCGCACCGACAGCGCCACCACCGGCCCCTGGCCATCCGCCACGGTGACCTCGATGAGCTCGTCGCCGTCCAGGCGGGCCACCACGTCGGCGGTGACCGTCAGCGCAGCCCCCAACGCCACCGGCGCCAGGAACCGCGCGCGGGCGCTACGCAGCACGCCGCCCAGCAGCGCGCCGGCGGCGGCCGCGGTCCACTGCCCATGCACGATGGGCGCGGGCAGGCCGGCCAGGGCCGCCAGCGCCGGATCGCGGTGGATGGGGTTGAGATCCCCCGACACCTCGGCGAAGGCCGCCATGTCGACGGGGGCCGACAGCGGCACCGCGTCCAGCACCCGCCGAGGCCGCACCAGCGGCACCCCGGCGCTGTGCTCCAGGGCGGCCAGCGCGCCGGTGAGCGGCGGCGCGACGCCCTCGGCGCGGCGCACCAGGAACACCTGATCCAGGGCGCCGACGGGCTGCTCGCCCTGGCGCACGCTGGCCTGCACCCGCACCCGGCGACCCGCCGGGCTGTCGAGCACCTCGACCGCCGTGACCGCCACCGCCGCCGGGCCCTCGCGCAGCGCCCCCTGG
>JAUHVS010000531.1 GCA_030424955.1 bacterium
GGCCATCGAGATCTACGAGGCCGCTGAAGAGATCGAGAGCGACCCCCAGGTCGAGCAGATGCTCGAGACCCTGCGCAAGGAGGCCCGTTAACCTATGCAGATCATTGGCTTGGGCCTGTTGCTGGCCGTGGTGTTCTACGGCTTCAGCCCCCGCGCGATGACCCAGGTGTCGGCGTTCGACCTGCACGCCTTCGTGGTGGTCATCGGCGGCTCCGCGGCCGCGATCCTGACCTCGTCGAGCGCCCGCGCCTCGCTGTGGACCCTGCTGTGCCTGCGGGAGCTGGTGCCCGGCGCCGGGGTGCTCGCCAAGACCACCCGCGGCCTCGAGAGCGAGCGCGCGCGCTTCGCCGAGCTCTGGCGCGACGGCAAGCGCACGCAGGCCGTCGAGCTGGCCGAGCGCTCGGCCCACGAGCCCCTGCGGGTGATGCTGCGGCTGGTGCTGGCGCGGGCGCCCCGGCAGCGGGCCGAGACCCTGTTCATGGAGCTGCGCCACGACACCCTGGGCCGCTGGCAGCCGCCCGTCGCGAACTGGGAGCTGCTGGCCCGCCTGGGCCCGAGCTTCGGCATGGTGGGCACCGTCACCGGCATGATCCAGCTGTTCCAGAACATGGGCGAGGACAACCTCAACATCGGCGCGGCCATGTCGCTGGCCCTGGTGGCCACCCTGTACGGCATCGCCTTCGGCGCCGGCGTGGCGGGGCCCATCGGCCACTACCTGCGCACCCTGCTCGACGAGCAGCTCGGCGCGCTGACCCGCTGCGGCCAGACCGCCATCGAGCTCAGCCAGGCCGAGGGGCGCTGAGATGGAGCGACGCACCGGACACGGCGACGAGAGCTGGCTGCTCTCGTACGCCGATCTCATCACCAACCTGTTGATCTTCTTCGTGATGTTGCTGTCGGTGGCCGAGATCAGCACCACCAAGATGCAAGAGGTGCGCGAGCGCATGAGCGGGGTGCAGAGCCCCACCAGCCTGTCGTCCATCCAAGACGAGATCGACGCGCGCATCCGCGAGCAGCACCTGGAGGAGATGGTCAGCACCGACCTCACCGACGACGGGCTCAAGCTCATGCTCAACTCGGGCGTGGTCTTCGACAGCGCCGAGGCCGAGATCCGGGCCGACCTCGAGCCGGTGCTGGCCTCGATGCTCAAGACCCTCGTGCCCTACGCCGGGCGCTACCGCTTCGCCGTCGAGGGCCACACCGACGACCGGCCCATCACCGGCGACCGCTTCCGGTCCAACTGGGAGCTGTCGACCGCCCGCGCCAACGCGGTGCGGGCCCGCCTGGAGGCCGTCGGCGTCGACGGCGCGCGGGTGCGCGTCGAGGGCTACGCGGCCACCCGGCCGCTGCCCGAGGCGCAGCTCAAGGGCCTGTCGGAAGACGCGCGGCTCGCCCGCCACCGCCGCGTCGTCGTGCGGGTCTACTGATGGGGCGCGCGCTGTCCCCCGCCGCCGCCCGCACCCTGTGGGCCTCGCTGCTGCTGCTGGCGCTGGCCGCCCCGGCCGCCGCCCAGGCCCAGGCCGAGCCCCCCGTGCCCGGCCGCCAGCTGCCCCCCGAGGTGCTCGCGGGCGTTCAGCTCGTCGAGGACCGCTTCGAGGCCGCCCTGGCCGGCGACTGCGATCCCGAGCGCTGCTTCGCGCAGGGCTGCACCTACACCGCCCACACCGTGGTGGACCGCCCCGCCGCCAGCTCGCTGCCCGGCCTGGGCCGCGTGCCCGGCCCCAGCGGGGGCCCCAAGCAGATCTTCCTGACCGAGGTGGCCTGCGGCTTCGCCCACGAGCGCTCCGTCAAGGCCCGGGACGCCAAGGCGCTGGGCAAGCGGCTGTCGGCCAAGCTGTCGAAGGCCTGGACCCGGGTGACGGTCACCCCCGAGCGCCTCGACCCCCTGCCCGACTTCCTCAGCGAGCCGCCCGAGCCCGAGCCCGAGCCCGACGCCGCCGTGGATCTGGGGCCGCCCGCCGCCCCCGACGCCGGCGTGGTGCCCCCCTCGGCGCCCAGCTGGGACGCGCCCATCGCCGGCCGCGAGCTGTGGCTGAGCGTGCTCCCGCACTTCCCGTGGATGTTCGGCGTGCTGCTGGTGACCTTCGCGGCGCTGCTGCTGATCTGGGCAGCCCGCCGCCTGGGCCGGCTCTCCCCCGAGGCCCAGGCGCTGCTGGCGCAGATCGGGCCCGAGGCCCCCGCCGCCGACGACGCCGCCGCCGATCCCGCGCCCGCCGAGGACGCCCCCGACGCCGACGCGGCCTCGGCCGCCCGGCTCGCGGCCCAGCGCCAGGCCTGGCGCGATCGCCTCGCCCAGGATGACGTCGCCGCTGATCGCGCCCTGCAGGTGCTGGTGGCCGATCTGCTGCGCACCGGCGAGCGCCGGATGCTCGCCAAGGCGGTCATCGTGTTCCCCGAGGCGTTCCCCAACGCCTTCCCGCAGGGCGGCGCCTTCGCGTCGGCGAAGTTCGAGCTGGCCGAGTACATCAAGCACGCCGATCCGGCGACGCTGCCCTCGGACCAGGAGCTGTTCGACACCCTCGATCGCTACGCGATGTCGGCGGCGCTGACGGCCCACCCCGACACCGAGCTGATCCGCAGCCTGCACGACGACTTCGGCACCGCGGCGCTGGTGGACACCGTGCGCCGGCTCCCGCCGCGCTTCGGCGCGCTGCTCTTCGCCGTGGCCCCCGAGCCCATGCAGCGCGAGGCCGCCCGCCAGCTCGACGCCCGCTCCGTGGCGGGCGCCGTCGACCAGCTCTTGCAGTCGAACCGCATGGACCCCACCGAGACCGACCACCTGCTGACGGTGCTCGGGGCGCTCCGCGCGGGCGAGCCCATCCCCGCGCCGCCCGCCACCCAGCCGGTCACCGACCGCGGCGCCGCCTTCGACGCCCCCGCGGCCCTGTCGGTGCTGCTGCCGCAGCTCGCGGCCGATCTGCGCACCGGGCTGGTGAACGCCGCCGTCGCCCGCGGGGCCGGCGCGCTGCCCGCCTGGACCCACGACACGCTGTACGCCGAGATGCTGCTCGCCCTGGACGACGAGACCCTGGGCGACCTGCTGCTCGAGGTGTCCATCGAGCCGCTGGCCGCGTGGCTGCGGGTGCAGACCGAGGCCAGCGCCGACGCCCTGCGCGCCCGCCTGCCCGCCGCCCTGCGGGCCGCGCTGTCGGCCACGGCGCCGCCCACCGCCCCCGGCCCGCTCTTCGCCCTGGCGAACGACGCCCGGGTCGCGCTGTCGGCCGGCCTCAACGCGCGCCTCGCCCGGCGGGACGTGCCGTTCCACCACCTGCTGGCCTAGCCGAGTGCTGCGGCGGCCCGCCCAAGCGCCCGCCCGGCGCCGCCCCCGCGGGCTCGGCGGGCTCGGCGGGCTGCTGATCGCGCTCGCCCTCGGCCTGGGCGGCTGCAAGGTGGGGCTGACCGACGTGGACGCCGGCTTCGTGGTGGCCGACGCCACCTGGTTCGCCGAAGAGGCCACCCTGTTCGTCTTCTACGAGGTGCAGGCGGCCCAGGGCCTGGGCGCCGAGTCGCAGATCGAGCTGCGCTACGTCACCGACGACGGCGTGGTGGACTGGACCCCCCTCGACGCCTTCGCCCCCGTGCACCGCCACCTGCCCGTGGACTGCGGGCCCAACACCCGCTGCGGCAGCACCAGCGTGACCCTGCCGCTGCCGCCGCGCGAGGTGGCCCTGCGCCTGCGCTACCACCGCGAGGGCAGCCTCACCCTCGACCCCGAGACCCGGCTCAACCTCGTGGGGCCCGGCGATCCACACACCAACCGCAGCCTGCTGGTGTACGGCGTGTTCACCGCCGACGACCGCAGCGTGCAGTGGCGCGCCCGCCACGTGTTCCCCACCCTGCGCAACCAGGAGGTGGAGCGCCTGGGCCTGCGCCGGCGGTTCATCGTCGACGACATCGGCACCGAGGCCAGCCCGCCCGAGCTCGAGACGAACGCCTACCGCTACGGCGCCCCGTGCCCCGCCCCCCGCGCCCTGGGCTGGGGGCCCGTCGAGACCGACGCCCGCGCCGCCTTCAGCGACGAGACCCTGCCCGATGACGCCCTGGCCGACCCCGCGCTGTGCGCGCAGGCCACGGTGTTCGACGCCAACGGCCCCTTCACCACCACCGCCGTCGCCCGCAAGAACCCCGAGGTGCGCCCCGCGTTCCCGCTGCTGCGCAGCCCGATCCGCGAGGTCACGCCCCTGCACTACCTGCTCGCCCCGTGCCGCCGCACCATCTCGGCGAGCCACCGGGCCATGCAGATCCAGCGGCTGCTGATGGACGGCGTCGAGCCCTTCTGCCTGGACGACGCGGCCGGCGATCCGCTGGACGCCGACACCCTCATCGAGGCCCTGGACGCCCGGCTGCAGGCCGACGTGGAGGCCGCCCGCGCCGAGGGCGGCGATCTGGTGATCGCCCTGGCCCTGCACCACGACGCCAACCCCACCCTGAGCGCCACCCTGGAGCGCGGCCTGGCGCCCCTGCTGAGCCGCGAGGCCAACCGCAACACCCCCCGGGTGGTCGGCGCCTTCGTGCTCGACAGCTACGCCTACACCGTGGCCGACCCCGCGGTGGGCGCCCGCGCCCTGTGGTGCCCGTCAGAGTTGGACCCCGATCTCGACCCTGAGACGATCTCGGCCGCCGCCCTGTCGAGCCTGGTGTGCGCCCTGCCCGCGGCGGATCTGCGGCTGAGCCTGGGCCCCTTCGACCTGGGCGCGCTGCCGATCCTGCCCGACCGCCGCAAGTACCTGGATTTTATTGACTTGTACTCCG